>DATEPK010000018.1:0-7497 GCA_035273245.1 Thermoleophilaceae bacterium | reverse complement strand
TCGGGATGCTCGGCCACAAGTGCCTCGTCGCTCGTCTCGACCGCGCGCAGCTCGAGCCCGAGTCCCTCGGGATCCTCGAACACGAGCGAGTCGCCGGAGAGGCTCGCGTCCACGCCGTTCGCGGTGAGCCGCTCCTCCCAGAAGGTCAGCGCCTCGTTTGAGGCGACGCGGAACACCACGCGGTGCACCATGCCGGTGCCGGCGCGGCCGCGCGGCGCTCCCGGATATTCGAAGAAGGTGATGTCCGAGCCGGGTGAGCCCTTCTCGTCGGCGTAGAAGAGGTGGTACACGGTCGGGTCGTCCTGATTGACCGTCTTCTTCACCATGCGAAGGCCGAGCACGCGCGCGTAGAAGTCGACGTTGCCTGGCGCATCGCCCGTGATCGCCGTGACGTGGTGAATGCCTTCGAGCTTCATCGATCTGGCTCCTCGGTCGTGGACGCACGCGCGCTGAGACGCACGATAGCGCCGGGACTCAATCCCGCAAGATCGCGGCGACCACGCCTGCCACCGCCGCGCTTGCGAGGGCGATAGCGCCGGCGCCGACAGCGAAGACGGTGTGTGCGCTCACGAAGTCGAACGCGCGAGTGGGCGCCACCGCGGCCACCGCGATCGCGAGGACCAGGAGGAGCGCGATGAGAGTCCCGATCACCGCGCGCGCGTGTACGCGCGCGAGCAGTCTCCCGGCCGCGCGCCTGCCGCTGCGCGCGGGCCAGCGAGCGTCCGCGAAGCGCAGCGCCGCGACGGCGAGCGAGGTCCATGCCCCCGCCACGAGGAAACCGCCGAGCACGTCGCTCGGGTAGTGCCAGCCGAGCACGAGGAACGAGTACGACACGGCGATCGCGAACAGCGCGCCGAGCGCCGCAACGTATGGGCGGGTGCGCGGCGACGCCACGAGGATCGCGCACAGGGCAAGCGCCATCGCGGCTGTGGCGTGCCCGCTCGGGAACGAGGCGTCCGCGATCTGGCGCAGCCCGAGCAGCGAGTCGTAGCGCGGCGCCGCGAGGAGCGGCTTGAGGATGCGGTCGGTGGTCACGGCCGAGCCGGCGAGGATCGCGAGCACCGCCAACCCCACTCGCACGCGTCCGCGCGCGAGCGCCACGCCGACGATCAGCGCGCCGATCAGGCCATACGGCGCGGGATCCGCGACGTGCGCGACGTCGGTGATCACGTTGTAGATCGACTGGCGGTCGAGCGACATGAAGTCGTGCAGCGTGACCGCGTCGGCGTGGTGAAGAGCGTGCACATCGAACGCGAGCACGCGCGCGAGAGCCAGTCCGGCAGCGGCGACGAGGACGCCGATCAGCGGAGTGCGCACCGACCTTGTCATGCATCCAAGTTAGCCGGATATCCGCTCACGACCTGGCGGATAACCGCACGCGAACAAACAAGCTGGCCCCATGTGAACGAAAGGCCTGGCGGGCGAACCTTTCAGCACCCCAGCTGTTCAGTCCCGATCCGCTCCCCAGCACTCCCAGGAGATCCCCATGAACAACCCGGTACTCGCCACCGTCCAGATTCCCACCGATGTAGCGACCCTGCGCTCCAGCATCGCCGGCGACGTGTACGTGCCCGGCGACGAGGGCTACGACGAGGCGCGGCGCGCCTGGAACCTCTTCGCCGATCAGCGGCCGTCGGTGATCGTCATGCCGGAGTCCGCGGTGGACGTCGTCAAGGCCGTTCGCTTTGCCCGCGCCGAGGGCCTGCGTGTGGCCCCGCAGGGCACAGGCCACGGTGCCACCGCCGTCGAGAGCCTCGAGGGCGCGATGCTCCTCAAGACCACGCGCATGCGCCGCGTGGAGATCTATCCCGCCAGCCGCACCGCTCGCGCCGAGGCCGGCGCCGAGTGGCAGGACGTGACCATTCCGGCGGCAGAGCACGGCCTGGCCGCGCTGGCCGGCTCGTCGCCCGACGTGGGAGTGGTGGGCTACACCCTCGGCGGCGGCATGGGCTGGCTCGCGCGCCGCTACGGCCTGGCCGCGAACAGCGTGACCGCGGTGGAGATGGTCACGCCCGACGGCCGCCTCGTGCGCGCCGACGCCTACAACGAGCCCGACCTGCTGTGGGCGGTCCGCGGCGCCGGCGGCCAGGTGGGCATCGTCACCGCGATCGAGTTCACGCTCTACCCCGTGCGCGAGGCCTATGCGGGCACGCTGTTCTTCCCGCTCGAGCGCGCCTCGGAGGTTCTGCACGCGTGGCGCGAGTGGACGGACACCGTGCCGGACGAGGTCACGTCGGTGGGCCGCATTCTTCAGTTCCCGCCGATCCCCGATCTGCCGGACTTCCTCCGCGGCCAGCAGTTCGTGGTGGTGGAGGCGGCGTACCTCGGCGACGAGTTCGAGGGCGCCGAGCTGATTCGCCCGCTGCGCGAGCTCGGCCCCGATATGGACACCTTCGCCATGATCCCGGCGCCGGATCTGCAGCACCTGCACATGGATCCGCCGGAGCCGGTGCCCGGCCAGGGCGACGGCACGTATCTGACGGACTTCACGCCAGGCGCGATCGACGCCCTCGTGGCCACCGCCGGCGCGGGGTCGGGCTCGCCGCTTCTGAGCGTGGAGGTGCGTCACTGCGGCGGAGCAATGGCCCAGGGCGGCGGCGACGGCGCGCAGGCGAACGCCGACGCAAAGTTCATGCTCTTCGGCGTGGGGCTCACGCCCACCGAGGAAATCGCCGAGGCCGTGCGCTCACACGTGCGCGTCGTGCTCGACACGCTCTCCCCGTGGCGCGCCGAGTACGACTACTTCAACCTCCGCGAGGAGGCGGCCGGCGCCGAAGAGGTGCTCCCGGCCGAGTCGTACCGGCGCCTGCGCGAGATCAAGGCGCGCTACGACGCCGGCGAGATGATCGTCACCGGGCATCCCGTAAGGCCGGCTCGCTAGGGCCCACGGGTGAAACAGCCGCCCCCGTGTGCCGCGTCTTGGCGCACGGGGGCGGCTTGTTTTCCTGCCGGGCGGGGTAGATCCGGAGCGCCCCAATCGGGGATCCATCTACACCGGGAGGTAGGTATGCGGCATCGATGGCGGTTGGTGCTGGTGGCGGCTGTCGCGGCTATGGCTGCGACGTCGCTGTTTGCGTCTCCGGCCCTTGCCAGCTCGGGCGCGACCGCGCACGCGGCTCGCGGCTCGAACCTGAAGGTCTCGATCGCGGTCGAGCGCTTCGCCAGGACGAGCAAGGGGAACACGATCGCGCGCGGCATCGCGCTCGCGCGCCTCAACGACTACACCGGCAAGTCCACGACGATCAAGGCGCCCGTGCTGCTGCGCGTGAGCCGCAGCGGCAGTTGCCGGATCCTCACGCTCACGCTCGACAAGCTCCACCTCACCCTGCTCGGGCTGAACGTGGACCTCACGAAGGTCAACCTCACCGTGACGGGACAGGCGCGCGGGGGAGTGCTCGGCTCGCTGTTCTGCAAGCTCGCGCGGGCGAAGGTGTCGTCCGCTCGCGTGTCGGCGATCCATGCGTTGAACGCCCGGCTGCGGCATCACGCGCTGCATCCGCTGGGGTTCTCCGTGCCTTTGTCGCCGAAGGCCACCACGAGCCAGGCGGTGGCGTGCCCGGTGCTGAACCTGATACTCGGGCCGCTGAACCTGAATCTGCTCGGGCTCGTGGTTGACCTGAACCGGGTGACGCTCACGGTCACGGCAACGCCGGGAGGCGGTGCGCTGGGCGATTTGTTCTGCTCGCTGTCGCACTAAGCGGGCGCAGGTCGCAGTGGCAGAAATCGTCCTGCCATTGTCATTGCGGACACACGCGCGAGGGGCCATGATGCGTTCATGGACCCCTCGCGCCGTGTCGTTCTCGTCGCCTTCGACGGCCTCCAGTCACTCGACCTGATCGGGCCGAACGAGGTGTTCGCCGCCGCGGCGCGCCTCGTCCCAGGCTCGTACTCGGTGGAGGTCGTGGCGCCGCAGCGCCGCTTCCGCAGCTGGAGCGGCGTGCGCATGGAGGCCGACACGACGCTCGCGGGTTGCAGAGGCGCGATCGACACGCTGATCGTCGCCGGGGGCGAGGGCGTCCGCACGGTGCAGGAAGACGAGCGCCTGATCGCGTGGCTGCGCCGCGCGGCTCCCCGGACCCGGCGCATGGCCTCGGTGTGCACAGGAGCGTTCCTGCTCGCACGCGCCGGCCTGCTCGACGGCCGCGAGGCCACCACGCACTGGGCCTCGTGCGCCGAGCTCGCGCGCCTCCACCCGTCCGTGCACGTTCAGAGCGATCCGATCTTCGTGCGCTCCGGAAGTGTCTACACCTCCGCCGGTGTGACCGCGGGTATCGATCTCGCCCTCGCGCTCGTGGAGGAGGACCTCGGGCCGAAGGTGGCGCGCGACGTCGCACGCTGGCTCGTGCTGTTCCTGCGCCGCCCGGGCGGGCAATCGCAGTTCAGCGCCGCGCTCGCCGGCCAGCGCGCCGAGCGCGAGCCGCTGCGCGAGCTACAGGCCTGGATGGTTGACCACCTCGACGAGGACCTCAGCGTGCCGGCGCTCGCCGAGCGCGCGTACATGAGCCCGCGCAACTTCGCGCGCGCGTTCAAGCGCGAGGTGGGCATGACACCGGCCGCGTACGTGGAGACGCTGCGGGTGGAGCGTGCACGCGCGCTGCTCGAGACCGCCGGTGAGGGCGTGGAGCAGGTTGCGCTCCGTTGCGGCTTCGGCACCGTCGAGACGATGCGGCGGGTGTTCCGCCGCAGGCTCGGGGTGAGCCCGGGCGACTACCGCGAACGGTTCCAGAGGAGGGCCGCCTGATGAGGATCGCGATCCCGCTGTTCGACAGGTTCACCGCGCTCGATGCCATTGGGCCGTACGAGGTCCTGTCGCGCCTGCCGGGGGCCACCGTGCATTTCGTGGCAGTCGAGCCCGGCACGAAGCGCACGGACACGGCGATGGTCGGACTGTCCGCCGACCTCGCGCTCGACGAGCTGCGGGATCCCGAGATCGTGGTCGTGCCCGGCGGCTACGGCACGCGGCAGCTGATCGAAGACGAGCGCCTCTTGGCCTGGGTCCGGCGGGCGCACGAGACCTCGGACTGGACCACGTCGGTGTGCACAGGGGCGCTCGTGCTGGCCGCCGCCGGAATCCTCGACGGCCTCGAGGCAACCACGCACTGGCTTGAGTACGACCTGCTCGAGCGCCTCGGCGCTCGCCCCGTGGCGCAGCGCGTGGTGCGCCAGGGCAAGGTGATCACCGCGGCGGGCGTGTCCGCCGGCATCGACATGGCACTGGTGCTCGCCGCCCAGATCGCCGGCCCGGATGTGGCCAAGGCGATCCAGCTCGGCATCGAGTACGACCCGCAGCCCCCGTTTGACGCCGGCTCGCCCGACAAGGCCGGACCGGACATCGTCGAGCTGGTGACGAACTCCGAGCGCCGCGAGCAGGCGGCTATGGAAGCTGCCTCGTAGCCGCTAGTAACCGACGGGGTGCCGGACCACGAAGCCGGCGCTCGAGCGCGGCTCGCTCTTCCAGCGGCTGCCACCGCCACCGCCGGTGTCGAAGCGGCGGCCGTCGATCGTCATCCAGGCGTGGCCCGAGTTGGCGTAGATCGTCACGTGCTGGCCGGGGCCGGGCGCGCCGTAGCTCTCGAGCGCCGTGGAGTCCTCGGGCGCGCTGAGCAGGCCGCCGGCGTGGAGCACGTAGCTCACCGAGCCGGAGCAGTCGTAGCCACTTGCCACGAAGCTGCCGTGGCCGCCTCCCCACACGTACGGCAGGTTTGCGATGTGGTCGGCGCCCGCGATCATGCGCGAGATCACGCTGGAGGTACCGGACGAGTCCGAGCCGCTGCCCGAGGACGAGCTGTGGCGCTCATGGAGCGGGGAGGAGGGTGCGGCGATGCCGAGTGCCTGCGCGGTGGCCGGTCCCACCACGCCGTCCGTGGTGAGGCCGTGCGCGGCCTGGAAGTGCTTCACCGCCGCGTCGGTCTGCGGGCCGAACACGCCGTCGGCGGGAATGCCGAGCGCCTTTTGAACGTCGGATACCGAGCTGCTGCCGGACTGGCTGTCGCCTGCCGCGTGCGCGTGATGCGGGTGTGCCTCACGCAGCGGCGCGGCCGGCGCGGACAGCCCCAGCGCCTGGGCGGTGGCCGGGCCGACGATGCCGTCGACCGTGAGGCCGTGCGCGGCCTGGAAGTGCTTCACCGCGGCGCCCGTCTGCGGGCCGAACACGCCGTCCGCCGAGATGCCGAGCTTGCTCTGCACGGCGCTCACCGTGGCGGCGGAGCCGGTGCTCGAGGCGGCGGCGGTGGTCGCGCTCGCCAGGCCGAGCGAGCCGAGCGTCTGCGGGCCGACGATGCCGTCCACCGTCAGCCCATGCGAGCGCTGATAGCTCCGCACAGCCGCACGGGTCTCCGGACCCCAGATGCCATCGGCCGCGATGCCGAGCGCACGCTGCACACTTGCCACGCTGGCACCCTGCACGTGCACGGTGGCGTGGGAGCTGTCCGCCGTGGCCACGCCGGTGGCGGCGGGGAACACGGCGGCCGCGGCGATAGCCATGCCGCCGGCGCGACGGACGGGCTTGCGATTGGCGCGCGCCTGCTCGAGCGCACGGCGGCGGTGCTGCGAGCGCAGGAGGGACTTCTCCCACAGCTCGAGTGAGGTGAGATCGCGGGGCTGGAAGCGCGGCACGAGGCCCATGGCCTGAGCCTCGGGGATGCGGACGCTGCGCTCGACCTTGGCGTGCGCGCGTGCACGCGTGCCCGGCCGGCGGCGGTGGCGGGAGCGCTTCAGCGAGTCCCGCCAAAGCTCGGGATTCGAGAGGTCACGGAAGTCGGTGGGCATGCTCAATCCTTGTGTTCCGGCGCCTACGAGGTGAGCTGACGGGCTCGCGCTAGAACACTCGCGCTATGCCGCACCTGCGGCGATTCGCCCCTGCGGCCTTCCAGACCGCTATTGGTTCCCCCGTTCCCCACGAAACTGGTCCGTGGGGACTCGGCGCATTTGTCGCGGGGCATTCAAGCACAATTTGCAGGAACTTTTGCTAAAGGAGGGATAACGCCGGTAACCCCGACGGGATAATGAGTGTCCCCTTGGCGGTTATCCCGGATTCCCGCTCTTAGCGAAAATCGAGCCCTCGAGCACGTAGAAGACGGCGAGCGAGGCGTAGAAGATGACGCTCGCGACGGGGCTTGCGAAGGCAATCAGAGTCGCGGTGAGGTAGAGCGGCACGCCGGGGCGGAAGCTGCGGGTGATGCCGGCGACGGTGCGCCCGTCTGCGTCCGGGCGGAGCAGCCGGCCGAAGCGCACGGCGTACGCCCACATCAGTCCGTAGGCCGCGCCCATCAGGGTGCACGTGAAGCCGTATGCCAGAGCGGCGTCACGAGCGTCCGCACCGCCGTCCCGGATGTGCTCGGCCACGAGCTGAGTGGGGAAGGGGATGAATGCCACCACCATCAGGAAGAAGAGATTGAGGAAGAGGAACCGGCGATCGACGTGCGAGAGCTGGTCGATCACCGTGTGGTGGTTCACCCAGATGATTCCGATGGTGGCGAAGCTGGTCGCGTACGCGGC
>DATEPK010000017.1:0-4320 GCA_035273245.1 Thermoleophilaceae bacterium | reverse complement strand
TCGCTCAAGACGAGCGCCGTGCGCGAGAACGGCGAGTGGGTGCTGAACGGCTCGAAGATGTGGTGCTCGTTCGCCCACAAGGCGAGCCACGTGCTGGTGGTCTGCCGCAGCGAGCGCACCGACAACCCGCACGAGGGCATGTCCATGATCTTCGTGCCGCGCGAGACCGAGGGCTTCACGATCACGCCGATCCAGACGCTCGGCGGCGAGGACACCAACGAGCTCCACCTCGACAACGTCCGCGTGCCCGAGGACGCGCTGCTCGGCACCGAGGGGGCGGGCTGGATGCAGCTGATGGCCGGCCTCAACAACGAGCGCGTGATCCTTGCCGCGACGGCCCTCGGCCTCGCGCAGCGCGCGTTCGACGACGCCCTCGGCTACGCCAAGGAGCGGCGCCAGTTCGGCCGCCCGGTCGGCACCTTCCAGGCCCTCCAGCACAAGTTCGCCGACATGGCCACCGATCTGACGCGCACCCGCCTGCTCGTGCACTGGGTGGCGCGGATGACGGACGAGGATCCGGGCCGGATGCTGCCGCAGGAGGCGTCAATGGCAAAGCTCGCCGCCACCGAGCTCGCCAAGCGCTGCGCCCTCGAGGGGCTGCAGATCATGGGCGGCTACGGCTACGCCACCGAGTACCCGATGGAGCGCCACCTGCGAAGCGCGGTGGTGACCACCATCTACGGCGGCACCTCCGAGATTCAGAAGAACATCATCGCGAAGACGCTCGGCCTGTAGGACCGGGGACGCGCGTCGCGAGCTCCGTGAGATAGCGTCGCCAGAGCGCCTCGATCTCGAAGCGGTGGCCGCCGAATGCTCGCTCGAGCGCGGCCACCGCACCCTCGGGATGCAGCTCGGTCAGGAGCTCGATGCATGCCCGCCGGCCCTGCTCGCGCTCGAGCAGCCCGAACACCGATCCGCCGAGGAGCAGAGCATCGCGCGGGTGTGGCGGGAAGGCCGCACGTCCTCCCTCGTGCATGTAGCGCGCGATCGCCGGCCCGAGAAAGCGCGCCTGTCCCGACAGCCAGGTGGCCGCCCCCTCGCACAGCCAGGCCCAGCGCAGGTAGCGGCGGAAGCTGCCCACGTTGAACGGCGGCGGCAGCTTCTCGTTGTTCGCGCCCACCACCATGTGCGCGTACTCGTGAAGCGGCGCAAGCTGCATCGCCTCGCGCGAGCCCGGCACGTTCGAAGCGCGCTCCTTCAGCACCGCCGGCGAGAGCACGTGGATCTCGCGCGACGAGAACCAGCCCGAGAAGTAGCGCCTGCTCGCAGGCGCCGCCGCGAAGCGCGCGAGCGGCAGCCACGGCTGGGCCAGGTAGAGCTGGAGCGGGCCGGGATGGATCACCACTGCCACGTCCCAGGGCGTGACGTCGAACAGCTCGCGCATACGGTCGCGGAACCCCTCGAGCTCGTCGAGCACGGCGGCCGCCTCCTCCGCGCGCTCGCTTTCGTGGCGGGCGGCGAAGGAGAGCGACTCGGTCTCTTCCCACGGCACGCGCGTACTCTGGCACGCGCGAGCCGGCGGCTACTGAACGATCGCGAAGCCCGTGACGAGGCAGGCCACCGCGCCGCCGAGCGGGGTGCCGTGATTCGGATCGGGATCGGTCTGGTTCTGCTTGGGTGGGTAGTTCGACGCGGACGCGAGGAAGTTCAGCTCCACCGTCTGGCCGCCCGGCTCCGTGTACATCACGCGCCGCGTCTCGCCCTGGGTCGGCCCGAGGCTCACCGGGCTCTCCGAGATGTTGAAGTCGTCGTCCTGGATGTCGCCGCCGTTGCCGAGCCCCTCGATGTCCGCGTGGTCCACCTTCGTGCTGGCGAGGATCCGCAGCTTGCCGGTGCCGTCGCAGCTGGCGCTCATCAACAGCTTGCCGGTGTCGAGCAGCGTGGTCTCGCCCGTACCTGCCTGGGCGCGGAAGTCGATCTTCTGGTTCGAGGGGCCGGTGGCGAAGTCGGAGGCGGGATGGCCCTGGAGCAGCGAGGAGTTGTTCGCCACCTTCGCGCTGAGGGCGAGCGTGGCGTGCTTCGCCTTGCCGGCCTTGGTGGCGTACCTGGCGCGCGTGGCGTGCGCGGCCCTCTTGGCGAACGTGGCTCGCTTGGCGAACTTGACGACGCTGGTGACTGCGGTGGGAGCCGCGGCGGCGGTGGTGGCGCCGACCACGAGGGCGACGACGACACCCGTGAACACGGGCGAGCTGAAACGGCGGGCGATGCGCCTCATGCAGGGCCTCCTGGGGACGGATAGAGGGTGAGGGTTCCGGCGCCCTTTAGGGGCGAACCCACATACCTACAGATCTAGGGCGCAGTGTGTCAACGCGCCTGGACGTTTGATCGATGGCGCGCTGTCAGCGGTGGTTCTGGACCTCGACCGCCTGCTGGAACGTCGGCCGGTTGATCCAGGGGATCATCGGCTGCGTGACCGCGCCGAGCGGACGGAACACGATGCTGTCGAAGCAGGTCTGGCTGCCCTGCTGGCCTGCGGCGGCGCACGCGTCGTCTTTGTAGAGCTGCGACGCGGGCGTGCGCGCTGCCTTGATCAATGAGTTGAGAAGCTGGCTGCGGCAGCCTCGCAGCATCCGCCGGCGCGACTGGCGGCCGCTGTGGCCGGCGCCGCAGTAGATGCGCGAGTACTTGCCCCGCTCGCGGCGACCGAGCACGCGGCGCAGGTCCTTCGACACGTAGCCCCACCAGCCGTCCTGGTACGCGGAGCCGAGGTGCTGGCCCTCGTTGTTCGGCGGGTTGTCGAGCGAGATCACGTCCTCGATCTTCCCGAACAGGTTGCCGCCCAGCACCGGCTCGAACTCGGCCTTCACCCACAGCGGCCACCACGCGTCCATGATCCGGACGGCGTCGGCGCTGTCGTAGGTGCCGTCCCTGTTCCGGTCGATGCGGTGCGAGCCCGCCGCGTGCCACGCCTTCAGCTCAGCGAGGGCGTTCGCCGCAGTCGCGTTCTTCGGCTTGCCGAGGATCTTGAAGGCGAGCGGCAGCAGGCGGTCCGCCCGCATGTCGATCGTGCCCGCGTTCTCCATCGCGTTGATCACGCCGGCCAGCGTCGTCTTCTTGTTGCCGGACACCTGCGGCTTGAGGTTCTCGTCGAGCATCTGCGAGCGGTACACCGGCCCGTAGCCCCACTGGGTGTCGGAGGCGCGGAAGCCGGGCGCCTGCTTGTTGTTCCAGCTCGTCATCCAGTCCTGGTCGATCACCTGCGGGTGCTTGCTGAATGGGAGGTACTGCGCGGTGTTGAGCTGGTCGTTGAAGCCCTTCCACAGCCACTTCTTCTTCCCCCACACCGGGAGGTTGTAGTTGGGGCCGCGCGGGCGGATCGGGTCGTTGCCCGAGTTGAAGTACGCCGTGTGCTTGTTGTCGACGTAGAACCAGTTGAACGTGTAGCCCACCTTCGACATCGCCACCTGGAAGTCGTGCGGCGTCTTGACCTTGTCCGGGTCGTTGATGTCCTTGAAGCCGAGCGCGGAGTCCACCTCGTGGAAGTAGGTGGTGCGGTCCTTCACGTAGGCCACGGGCCTGCCCTTGATCGTGGCGCGGCCGGCGACGAGCCCGAGCGCCGTCCGCTGCGCGGTGAGCGTCTCGCTGCCGGCGGGCGTGGAGTCGGCGAGGTTGGGCGTCCAGCTGTTGTGCCGCGTGAGCGTCTCCATCTGGCGGCATGAGCCCTTGTACAGGTAGTAGTTCGAGTTCACCGTGGGCTTCGCGCCGTTCGGCTCGCACAGGGGCAGCGCCCAGGTGTCCGAGATGTCGCTGCCGGCTGAGGTGGCGCTCCACGCATAGTCGCGGCCGTGGCCGAGCTCGACATAGAGGTTCACGCCCGGGAACGCGGCTCCGCGAGCGTCGATGCCCGGTCCGTGCACGTCCTCCTCCATAAGGATCTCCGGCGCGAAGTAGGCCACCTGCGGGCCGAACACGGCGAGCGGGTGGCCGGACACCGAATGGGACGCGGACACCACGAGAGCGTTCGAGTTGGCGTTGGGGAAGGCGAACAGGCCCTGCAGGCCGCTCGCGAGCCCGGACTTGCTCGAGCTCTTGGCATCGGTCGCGGCGGACGAGGAGTGGCTGATGCCCTGGCCGAGCGTCACGCGCAAGGAGCCGGGATCCGGCAGCGCGCGGCTGCCCTTGGCCGCCTTCTTCGGGAAGTTCTCGTAGGGGAACTTCTTGCCGGTGTGGACGGTGGTCGGCGCCTCGGGGTCCTCGGCCGAGCGGAAGTCGTGCCACACCTTAGGCCCGCGCTTCTTGCCGAAGCGCTTGAGCGCCGCCTCGTACGCCTGCGCGGAGCCGAGCTCGTTGCCGCCGCCGTTGCCGAAGATGCCGCCCACG
>DATEPK010000016.1:0-28848 GCA_035273245.1 Thermoleophilaceae bacterium | reverse complement strand
GCGGCCGGGTGGTAGATCGGGTAGATCCGGATCGGAAGGCCCGCGATCACATGGTCCTGCGGCCGGCCGTGCACGCGCGTGATGCCGTCCTGGCGGCGGGTGAGGAGCTTTGTGGAGAAGTTTCCGAGCGTGCAGATCACGCGCGGCTCGATCAGCTCGATCTGGCGCGAGAGGTACGGCTTGCATGCCTCGATCTCCTCGGGCTGGGGATCGCGGTTGCCGGGCGGCCGCGACTTGAGCACGTTCGCGATGAACACGTCCTCGCGCGCGAGGCCGATCTCCGCTAGCAGCTTGTCCAGCAGCTTGCCGGCGGCGCCCACGAACGGCTTGCCCTGCTGGTCCTCGTGGAAGCCCGGCGCCTCGCCCACGAACATGAGGTCAGCGTCCGCATTGCCGGACCCGAACACCGCCTGCGTGCGGGTAGCGTAGAGCGGGCAGCGCCGGCAGTTCTGAACCTCGCGGTAGAGCTCGATGAGCTCCTCTCGGCGCTCTGCGGCGGGACGTCCCACTGGGAGTGAAACCCTAGCCACGGGGGTAGATAGAATTCGCCGTGAGGCCGTTACCCCCAGAGGAACGGACCGCAAAATGAGTGAACTTCGCATTGGAGTCGTAGGACGCGGCCGTGTCGGCACGGCCATCAGCGAGGCGCTGCGCGCCGCGGGACGCGACGTCGCCGGGCCGCTCGGCCGCGGCGAGACGCCCGCGAACGTGGACGCGGTCCTGCTGTGCGTGCCGGATGCCGAGATCCCGGCGGCCGCCGCCGCTGTCGGGCGCGCGGCTTCGCTCGTGGGCCACACGAGCGGCGCGACGAGGCTCGCCGCCCTCGAGCCTTCCGGCGCCCGCGGGCTGTTCGGGCTCCATCCGCTCCAGACGTTCACCGGCTCGCCCCACGACGCCGAGCGCTTTCACGGCTGCCGATGTGCCGTGGGTGGCACGAGCGACGAGGCGCTGGATGCGGCCCTCGGCATCGCCCGCACGCTCGGCATGGAGCCGTTCGAGCTGAGCGACGAGCAGCGGCCCGCGTACCACGCGGCGGCCTCGATCGCCTCCAACTTCCTGGTGGCGCTCGAGGCGGCGGCGGAGGAGGTGGCCGCCGGCGCGGGACTCGATCCCGCTGAGGCACGGGCGGCGCTGGCGCCGCTCGTCCGCACCACGGTCGAGAACTGGGCCGAGCTCGGGCCCGAGCGGGCACTGACGGGCCCCGTGGCCCGCGGCGACGACCTCACGGTGGCCGCCCAGCGCGAAGCGGTGCGCGCCACCGCACCCCAGCTCGAGGCGCTTTTCGACGTGATGGTGGAGCGAGCTCAGGCGCTCGCCCGCCAAAGGGTGCCGGCATGAGGGTGGTCCGCACGGTGGCGGAGCTGCGCGGGGCGCTTCGCGACGCATCCCGGCCGGTCGGCCTCGTGCCGACCATGGGCGCCTTCCACGAGGGACACCTCTCGCTGATCCGCGCCGCCCGCGAGGAGAACGCCACGGTGGTGGTGTCGCTGTTCGTCAACCCCGCACAGTTCGGGCCGAGCGAGGACTTCGGCGCCTACCCGCGCGACGAGCAGCGCGATGCGGCGCAGGCCGAGGAGGAGGGCGTGGACGTCCTGTTCGCGCCGCCGGTGGAGGAGGTCTATCCCGACGGCTTCGACACCTCGGTCGAGGTCGGCGGCCTCACCGAGACACTCGAGGGCGATCCCGCGCATCGCGGTCCCGAGCACTTCCGCGGCGTCACCACCGTGGTCACCAAGCTCTTCAACATGGCGCAGCCGGACCGCGCCTATTTCGGCCAGAAGGACGCGCAGCAGGCGCTCGTGATCCGGCGGCTCGTGCGCGACCTGAACATTCCGGTGGAGATCCGCGTTTGCCCGACCGTCCGGGAGGAGAGTGGACTTGCCTTGAGCTCCCGCAACGCTTACCTCAGCGACGAGGAGCGCGAGCGCGCGGCCGCGATCTCGCGCGGGCTTCGCGCTGCCGAGGACACGGTGCGCGCCGGCGAGCGCGATGCCGCCAAGGTGCTGGCCGCCGCGCGCGCCGAGCTCGATGCCGCGCAGATCGAGCCCGAATACCTGGAGCTCCGCTCCGCCGATGACCTTTCGCCGGTCGAGCGTGTGAATGGCTCGACCCTGCTTGCCGTGGCCGCCCGCGTGGGCCGCGCGCGGCTGATCGACAACACGATGCTGGGAGGCACATGAACCGTCAGATGCTCAAGTCGAAGATCCACCGCGCGCGGATCACCGACTCGGACCTTCACTACGTGGGCTCGATCACGGTCGACCCCGACCTGCTCGAGGCGGCGGACATCCTCGAGCACGAGCTCGTCCACGTGCTCGACGTGGACAACGGCTCCCGCTTCGAGACCTACACGATCGCCGGCGAGCGCGGCTCGCGCGAGATGAAGGTGAACGGTGCAGCCGCCCGGCTCGTCCACACCGGCGACACGATCATCGTCGTCTCGTACGCGTCCTACGACGAGCAGGAGCTCGAGTCGTACGAGCCGACGGTGGTGCACGTGAACGCGGACAACCAAATCATCGATGTGAACTCGAATGTCGACCTCCTGGAGGTGGCCTCATGAGCTCCGGCTCCCGCATAACCCCTGGCCCGCCGGCCAAGCGCCAGCGCGTGACCCTGACCAAGCTGGCGGAGAAGAAGGCTCTCGGCGAGCCGATCGTGATGGTCACCGCCTACGACTACCCGAGCGCCCAGGTGGCCGAGGAGGCCGGCGTGGACGTGGTGCTCGTGGGCGACTCGGGCGCGATGACCGTGCTGGGCTACCCCAGCACCGTGCCCGTGACGATCGACGAGATGCTGATGCTTTGTTCGGCGGTTCGCCGCGGCCTCAGCACGCCGCTCCTCGTCGGCGATCTGCCCTTCGCCTCGTACGAGGCGTCGAACGAGCAGGCGGTGATGACGGCGCAGCGCTTCATCAAGGAGGCCGGCTGCGACGCGGTGAAGCTCCAGCGCGGGGGCAGCTCCGTGGAGCGGGCGCGCGCGATCGTGGACGCCGGCATCCCGGTGATGGGCCACGTCGGCCTTACGCCGCAGACCGCCACGGCTCTCGGCGGCTACCGCTCGCAGGGCCGGACGGCGGAACGTGCGCTCGAGGTGGCGCGCGACGCGGCGGGCCTGCAGGAGGCCGGCTGCTTCGCGATCGTTTTCGAGGCGGTTCCCACACCCTTCATGGAGGCCGTCCACGAGCGGCTCGAGGTGCCGGTGATCGGCATCGGCGCGGGCCCGGCCACGGACGGTCAGGTGCTCGTGTTCCACGACCTGCTCGGGATCTTCGACGGCCACGCCGCCCGCTTCGTCAAGCGCTACGCGAACATCCGCCAGGCGATGATCGACGGCGTGACCGCCTTCGCGGATGACGTGCGCCACCGCCGCTATCCGGAGGAGGAGCACGGCTACACGATGGCGCCGGACGAGGCTGAACGCCTGCGCGGGCTGCTGGAGCACCACACGAACGAGCGGGAGCCGTTCTCCGGGGATTGGTAGGTGGCGGTCCACGGCGGCCGCCTCGAATTCTCCACACAGGGCAACGGTGACGTGATCGACCTCACGGAGGGGGTCGAGAACGTCATCCGCTCGTCCGGTGTCCGGCTCGTGCCGCCCGAGGACGACTACGAGCACAACCGGCTGAACCACGACACGAACTCGCACGCACACATCCGCGCGGCGATCGTGGGGCCGTCCGAGAGCGTGCCGATCGAGGACGGGCGGCTCGTGCGGGGCACATGGCAGCAGCTCGTGCTGCTCGACTTCGACGACCGTCCGCGCCGCCGCACAGTCACCGTGACAATCGTCGCTTAGGGACGCCGACGCGCGCCGCGCATATGCTGCGCGCTTCGTGCGTGAGCTCGATCCGAACAGGCTCGGGGACCACCTCGACCGCCTCTATCGCGCAGCGTGGGCCCTCACCGGGTCGCGGGAGGAGGCCGAGGACCTTGTGCAGGACACGTTCGCGAAGATCCTCGCGCGTCCCCGCTTCCTCCGCGGCGAGGAGGATCTCTGGTACCTGCTGCGCACCCTCAAGAACGTCTTCCTCAGCCAGCGGCGCACGCTCGCGGCACGCAGCACATCCGTCGAGCTGGATGAGGAGATCTCGCCGATCGAGGCGCCGTCATCGGTGCAGCCCGAACAAGCCGTCGAGACCCGCCAGGTCTATGCAGCGATCTCCGAGCTGCCCGATGGGCTGCGAGAGGCGCTAATTGCGATCGACATAGTCGGCCTCTCCTACGAAGAGGCTGCGAAGAGCCTGAAGGTGCGCCAGGGAACGATCACGAGCCGGCTGTTCAGGGCGCGCGCCCGGGTGGCCAAGGCGCTCGGCGAGGGCGAGTAGGGCTCCTAGCCGCCTGCGTATGGGAGCGCGCCCGCGTCCTTCCACGACGCGAGCTTTAGCAGCTGGTGCCGGGTCACGCCCTGTCCGGACAGGATGCAGGAATGGCCGCGACGCTCCCAGGTGACGACCGTGTTGCCCTTCACCGGCATGCTGCGGAAGCGGGTGCCTCCCACCCAGCTCACACTGGGCGAGCCGGAGACGGAGACCGGCTTGCCGGTGACGATCGTGTATCCGATCCGCTGGCTGCCCTTGCGGTAGAACACGGTGGTCGCCGTCCGGCCGTGGACCTTGTCCACACGCGACCCGATGGCCGTCCAGCCGTACTCCCGCTTCCAGTAGGGATACGGGACACCGTCGACGTCGAGGTTGAGCGTGCCGTCCCAGGTGTGGCCCGGTGCGGGACCGGTGGCTGGCTTGACGGTGAGGGCTGCGGCCTGCGAGAGCGTCGGTCCGCTGGCGCCCGAGCCCACTATCACGGCGAGCGCCACGGCCACGCAGGCCGCCGCGGTGGTGAACGCGCCGGCCACGCCGTAGCGGCGGGCCCGGCGCCGCTTCGGGGCAGCGCGCTCGTGCATCCGCTGGACCTGCTCGCGCAGCGCCATCGGCGCATCGTCATCGAGCGCCCGCACGGCGTTCAGCACGCGCCGCTGCTCGGCGAGCTGGGCCGCCAGCTCCGGTGACTCCGCGACCTGGGCCTCGAGCTCGCGTGCGCGCTCAGCTCCCAGCGTGCCGTCGGCCAGCCGGGCGAGGTCGCTCTCTATGTCAGTTCGCGGGCGCACTCCTGAAGAGATAGACGCGGGAGAGCCTCAAATTCATCCGCTCGCGGGTGCGGCGGATGCTGGATGTTAGGGCCCTGACAGGCAGTTGACGTGCGCTTGAGAAACCCTGCCCCACATGGTGGCGAAAAGGCGCCTACCCGTGTTACGGTCGGGCGCATGTGGGGGCTCCCAAGCGACGCAGCGCTCGGGAGCCGCAGCGGAGACCGATTTTGGAGCTCACCTCTCACAAGAGGACAAAGCCTGACCCGTATTGCCACAGTGGGCGTGAAGGGCGCCCCCGGCTTCGGGTCATGCTGGTCGTGGCCGACGTGGACGGCGTCGGGCCTGCGACCACGGCATCGATGGTGTTGACACCCTAGCGTCCGCCCTCGATGCCACGTGCGGAGGGGCGTCCGGCCACTACGGCCGGACGCCCTCCTCATTTTTCGCACCGGCAAAGCTGATCTCGCGGATGATGCGCGCCGGAGCACCGGCGGCGATCACCCCCGGAGGCAGGTCGCGGGTGATCACGGAGTTCGAGCCGATCACGCAGCGATCGCCGATGGTCACTCCGCTCGTGACAACGCAGTTCACGCCGAACCAGCAGTTCGAGCCGATCTTCACCGGGCCCTTCGACGTGAAGCCCTGCCAGGTGATCGGCATGTCCGGATCGTCGAAGCGGTGCGCGGAGTCCCCCACGAAGCAGTGGTTGGCGAACATCACGTGGTCGCCGATGTCGATCCGGTCTATTGCCGCGAGCATCGTCCCGAGGTTGAGAAAGCAACCCTCCCCGATGGTGACGTGCGCGTGGTCGCCGATCGTGATCCAGCAGCCCGGTTCGAGCAGCGTGTGCGGGCCTATCTCGAGCCGGCCGTCGTCGAGGCATTCGAGCACATTTCCCTGCACGGGAAAGCGGATGAACGCGCGCCGCTCGGCCATGTGACGGTGGATCCGGAAGCGGTTCCAGGGCAGCGAATTGCGCTCGTACCAGCGCCACTTCTGCCACCAGAGCTTGGCGTTTGCCGCTCCCGCGCCCACATCCGAAGCTTCTCAGATGTCCGCCGCGCGGCCGTGTGACCCCGTTTGGACGCCTTTCCCCGGTAAAGGGCACGCAGCCACGGGCGATCACCCTCTTGTAAGGGCAGTGACGCCCCCGTCAACAATGCGCCTGGTAGCCACACATCGCCTGCAGCCGGACATGGTCCTGGGACGAGACGTCGTCACCGGCGTCCACGGTCGCATCCCGCTGCTGCGCGCCGGGGTGAGGCTGCGTGAGGAGTACCGGAACGCCCTCTTGGACGCGGGAATCCACGCCGTCTACGTTGAGGACGAGCTGGGCGCCGGGATCCGCGTGTCCCCCGCTCTCAGCGAAGCCACGCGCGAGAAGGCCACGAAGGCGCTCGTGCGGTCGTTCGCGGACGTGCCGGCCCTCGCGGCGCGGGGCGGCACCCTTTCCGAGACGACCGTCGACGAGCTCACATCCGTTGCCCAGCTGATCGCCCGCGACATCGCTGATGCCGATGACGCCGTGCTCGCCCTCAGCGACCTGGCCGCGGCCGACCAGTACACGCTCCAGCACTCGATCGACGTCACGGCGCTCGGGATCCTGATCGCCCGCAACCACTTTCAGCGCCACGGCCACCCCGTTTCACTCGGCAAGCGTGGCTACAACCAGACCGACCGCCAGCTGACGAAGCTCGGCGTCGGGCTGCTTCTGCATGACATCGGCAAGCTGAGCATCCCGAACGCGGTCCTCAACAAGCCGGGGCCGCTCGACCCCGAGGAGGAGAAGCTGATGCGGACGCACCCGCTGGTGGGCATCGACCTGCTGCCGGGCGACGTTGTGGGTCCCCTCCCCAAGTCGGTGATCCGATCGCATCACGAGCGCTTTGACGGCGCCGGCTACCCGCAGGGCCTCGCCGGACTCGACATCCCGGAGTTCGCGCGCATCGCCTCGGTGGCGGACGTGTTCGACGCCATCACGAGCCAGCGGCCGTACGCCGCCGCGCGGCCCGCAAGCTTCGGATGGCAGACCATCCTCGAGAACGCGGGCACGCAGTTCGATGCCTCGATCGTCGAGACGTTTCGCAAGGTCGTCGCCCCATACCCGCCTGGCAGCGAGATGCCGCTCGCCGACGGCCGCCGCGCCGTGGTGGTGGCGGTATCCGGCACTCGCATCGACCTACCGCTCGTCCGTGTGCACCTGGACGCCGCCGGCAGGCCCATCGAGCCGCAGGAGCTCGATCTCGGCAAGCATCCCGAGCTCGCGCCGCCGCTCAGGCTCGCATCCGCGGCCTGACCGTCAGGCTGCTGCAGGCACCTTCTTGCGGCTCGCGCGTGGCTTGCGCGCCCGGGCCGCGGGCTTGACCAGCTCGGCGAGGAAGCGCCCCGTGTAGGAGTCCGGCACCGCCGCCACCTCCTCGGGACTTCCGAACGCCACGATCGTGCCGCCCTCCTCCCCGCCCTCAGGGCCGAGGTCGATGATGCGGTCGGCCGTCTTGATCACGTCGAGGTTGTGCTCGATCACGACCACGGTGTTGCCGCTGTCCACGAGCCGCTGGAGCATCTCGAGCAGCCGCTGCACGTCCGCGAAGTGAAGGCCGGTGGTGGGCTCGTCGAGGATGTACAGCGTCCGGCCCGTGGCCACCTTCTGCAGCTCGGTGGCGAGCTTGACGCGCTGCGCCTCGCCGCCGGACAGCGTGGTGGCCGGCTGGCCGAGACGGATGTAGTCGAGCCCGACGTCGTGGAGCGCCTGGAGCCTCCGCTTGATCTTCGGGATGTGCTTGAAGAACTCGAGCGCCTCCTCCACCGGCATCTCCAGCACGTCGGCGATCGTCTTGCCCTTGAAGCGCACCTCAAGCGTCTCGCGGTTGTAACGCTTGCCGTGGCACTGCTCGCACGGCACGTACACGTCCGGCAGGAAGTGCATTTCGATCTTGATCTGGCCGTCGCCCCGGCAGACCTCGCAGCGCCCGCCCTTCACGTTGAACGAGAACCGCCCGGGCTTGTAGCCGCGCGCCCGCGCCTCCTGCGTGCGTGAGAACAGGTCCCGGATCTGGTCGAACACGCCCGTGTAGGTGGCCGGGTTCGAACGCGGCGTGCGCCCGATCGGCGACTGGTCGATGTTGATGATCTTGTCGACCTGGTCGAGCCCCGTCACGCGCCTGTGCGCGCCCGGCCGCATCTTCGCCCGGTGGAGCCGGTTGGCCACCGCCTTGTACAGCACCTCGTTGACGAGCGTGGACTTGCCCGAGCCGGACACGCCCGTGACGCAGCAGAAGGTCCCGAGCGGGATCTTCGCGTCGATCCCACGGAGGTTGTGCTGGGCGGCCTTCTCGATCTCGATGTAGCCGCTGGGGCGCCGCCGCTTCTTCGGCACCTCGATCGCTCGCGTGCCCGCGAGGAACTGCCCGGTGGCCGAGTCCTTCACCTTCATCACCTCGGCGGGCGTGCCCTGCGCGACGATGTGGCCGCCGTGCTCGCCGGCGCCCGGTCCGAGGTCCACGAGGTGGTCGGCCGCCCGCATGGTGCCCTCGTCGTGCTCGACCACGATCACGGTGTTGCCGAGGTCCCGCAGCCGTTCCAGGGTGGCGATCAGCCGCGCGTTGTCGCGCTGGTGCAGACCGATCGACGGCTCGTCCAGGATGTAGAGCACGCCCACGAGCGACGAGCCGATCTGCGTGGCGAGCCTGATCCGCTGCGCCTCTCCGCCCGAGAGCGTGCCCGCGGCGCGCTCCAGAGACAGGTACCCGACGCCGACGCTGTCGAGGAAGCGCAGCCGCTCGTCGATCTCGCGCAGCACGAGCCGCGCGATCTGCCGCTCCGTGTCCGTGAGCTCGAGCGCCTCGAACCATTCGATCGCGCGCTTGGCGGACATCCGCGTGAGCTCGTGGATGCCCAGGCCGCCGACCAGCACGGACAGGCTCTCGGGCCGCAGCCGCGCGCCGTGGCACTCGGGGCACGGCCGCACGGACATGTACTCCTCGATCTTCTCGCGCGAGTACTCCGAGTCCGTCTCCTTGTAACGGCGCTCGAGGTTGGGAACGATGCCCTCGAAGCTCGTGGTGTAGGAGCGCCGGCGACCGTAGCGGTTGCGGTAGGAGATGTAGATGCGGTCCCCGTTGGTGCCGTGGAGGAAGCACTCCTGAACCTCCTCCGGCAGCTCTTCCCAGGGGGTCTCCATGTCCACCTCGTAGCGGTCCGCGATCGCCTGGGTCATCTGCTCGTAGTAGTTGGAGGCGGTGGTGGACCACGGCAGGATTGCCCCCTCGCCGAGCGACAGCGACGGGTCGGGCACCACGAGATCCGGATCGATCTCCATCTGCGACCCGAGCCCCGTGCAGCGCGGGCAGGCCCCGTGCGGGGAGTTGAAGCTGAACATTCGTGGCTCGAGCTCCGGCATCGAGGTGCCGCAGTTGAGGCAGGCGAAGCGCTCGGAGTAGGTCTTGATCTCGCCAGAGTCGACCAGCTCGACCTCGATGATTCCCTCGGCCAGACCCACCGCCGTCTCGATCGAGTCGGCCAGCCGCTTGCGAAGGTCGGGCCGCATCACGAGCCTGTCCACCACGACGGCGATGTCGTGCTTGAACTTCTTGTCGAGGACGATGTCCTCCTCGAGCCGGCGCAGCTCGCCGTCCACCTTCACGCGCGTGTAGCCCTCGGCGCGCAGCTCCTCGAAGAGCTTGCCGTACTCGCCCTTGCGCCCGCGGACCACCGGCGCAAGCACCATGAACCTGGTGCCCTCCTCGAAGGTCATCACCTGGTCCACGATCTGCTCGGCCGACTGCGCCGCGATGGGCTGGCCGCAGTTGTAACAGTGGGGATGGCCGATCCTGGCCCACAGCAGGCGCAGGTAGTCGTAGATCTCCGTGACGGTGCCCACGGTGGAGCGCGGGTTGCGCGAGGTGGTCTTCTGGTCGATCGAGATCGCCGGCGAGAGCCCTTCGATCGAATCCACGTCCGGCTTGTCCATCTGGCCCAGGAACTGCCGCGCGTATGCGGACAGGGACTCGACGTAGCGGCGCTGGCCCTCGGCATAGATCGTGTCGAACGCAAGGCTCGACTTGCCGGAGCCCGATAACCCGGTTATGACAACCAGCGCGTTCCGCGGCATCCTCAGGTGGAGGTCCTTGAGGTTGTGCTCGCGCGCGCCGGCGATGACTAGCTCGCCCTGTGGCCTCACCAGAACAAGTCTAGATATGCGAACGGATGTTCCCCAGCCCAATTTCGGCGCAGCGTGCGGGAATCCGCACCGGCCTTAGCGGGCTGCCGCGATTGATCTGCGCCCGTCCGGGGGGCGAACATGCGCTTCGATGCCCGAGATCACCCACATCCCCCTCACCCGCCGCGGAGACGTGATCGAGAACACCGTCACCGGCGAGCGCGCGATCGTGCTCGTGGGAACCGCCGATGCCACCGACGGCCGCACAGTCGTCTTCCTCGGCGTGCGCCCGGGCGGAGCCGTGGTGGGCGAGCACGTTCACCGCACGGTCACGGAGCGCTTCCGGGTCGTCTCCGGACGCCTTTGCGTCCGAGTTGACGGGGCCGAAAGCACGCTCGGTCCCGGCGACTCGGTGTCGATTCACCCCGGAACCGTCCACGACTGGTGGAACGCCGGGGGCGAGGAGGCGCAGGTGGTGGTCGAGATCTCCCCCGGCCGCCGCTTCGAGATCATGATCTCCACCCTCTTCGGCCTGGCGAACGACGGCCTGACGAACGAGAAGGGGATGCCGCACCTGCTCCAGGCGGCCGTGATCGCGGACGAGTTCCGCGACGTCGTGGAGTTCATGAGGCCGCCGCGGGCCGTCCAACGTGTGGCCTTCGCGCTGCTCGCGCCGATCGGCCGGGCGCTCGGCTACCGGCCGTGGTACGAGCGCTATCTGCGCCCCCACGCGCACGTGGACGTGATCCCGGACCTGCTCGCCCTGGCTGACGAAGTGGCCGAGCCGGCAGCTGCCTAGGCCCGGCCGCCGACGCGCGAGTACACGTCGTCCAGGATCGCGTCCTGGTCCTCGAGCTGGAAGTTGTCCGCCAGGTAGCGGGCCGCCTCCTCCCGAGGAGTGCCGTTCAGCGCCATGTTGAGCGCCACCAGGCGGGCACCCTCCGGCCCAGCTCCGGCCATCGCGGTTTCGGGTGTCGGGTCGCCGGTGTCGGGTGTCGGGGTCTCCGTCGAGGCGAGCGTCGGCTCCTCCTCCAGGGCCTCGGCCACCGTCTCGGGCTCGGGCTCGGGCTCTGCCTCTGCCTCTGCCTCTGGCTCGCCCCCGTTGTCCGCGCCGCCCGCCATCGCCTCCGCCGCCGCCGGCCAGCCGGCGGTTGCCTCGAGCTGCTCGTCGGCCGGCGTGGCTTCGGGCTCAGGCTCCGGCTCGGCCGCCGGACGGACCGACACGAGCTCCTGGCGGATCGTGCCGAGCTCGCTCTCGAGATCGCCGGCGCCGCTGCGGATGCGGTCGACGAGGCTCGTGGCGCCCTCGTGGATTCCCTGCACGAGCGCGTCGAGCTCGCGCTCGAGCGCGGACGTGCGGTCGAGCATCTTCGCGGCGGTCTCCTGCACACGCTGCAGCTGCTCGGCCGCCTCTTGGTCGGCACGCTCCCGCGTCTCGCGCGCGCGCCGCGACGCGTCGTCAGTCAGGCGCCGTGCCTCGGCGTTGGCGCGCTCCTCAATCTGGCCGGCGCTCTCCTCGGCGGCCTCCACGATCTGGCGCACCTGCTCCGCGGCCGCGCCCGCCACGCCCGCCGGCGTGGCCTTCAGCTGAGCCTTGAGCTCGGTGATCGCGTCGGCGAGCTTGCGCAGGTGAAGGTCGACCTCCTCCTGGTCATAGCCGCGCCGCGCAACCGTGAAATCCTTGCGCTCGATGTAGTGACGATCCAGATCCACGCTTCCTCCCGTCGGCGAACCGGCAAAGAGCGTACCGGACGTCAGGCCCGGTCGGACGCGCTGATCTCGAACCAGACCGCGGAGCCGCCTGAGCTGTCCACGCCCCAGCGGTCTGCCAGCCGCTCGACGAGATAGAGCCCCCAGCCCGACGGAGTGACCGGCGGCTCGGAGGGCCGCGGCGGCGGCTCGAAGCCCGGACCGCTGTCACTCACCTCCACGCGCACCGCGTGATCGTTGAGCGTGACCTTGACCTTCACGGGAGCTTCGCCAGGCTCGCCGTGCTTGATGCTGTTCGTGATCAGCTCGGTGACGAGCAGCCTGATCGTCTCGAGCCGTGAGCCGTCAAGACGCTCGCCGAGCGGCGCCAGCGCCTCGCGCGCGGCTCCGGCCGACTCGGCGGTGGGCGGCAGCTCGAGCGTCATCTCCACTGTGCCGCCGGCCTCCACATGGCGGCTGCGCGCCCCGCTCTCGAGTGACAGCACCACGATCGCGATGTCATCGCGCGGCGGTGCGTCGATCCCCCCGAGCGCGAGCGTCTCGATGTGGTTTGCCACCTCAGCGGGCGAGTACCCCTCGCACTCGGCGAGCCCGGCCGCGAGCTGCTCGTGGGACAGCATCCGCTCCGGAGCGTGTGCGTCCGTGACGCCATCCGTGTAGAAGACGACGGTGTCGCCCGGCTCGAGCGCCACCGCGCTGTCGTTCAGCGGCGGGTCGTCCATGATGCCGAGGATCATGCCCGAGCTGCCGAGCGTCTCGACCTTGCCGCGGCGCAGAAGCAGCGGGGGCGGATGACCGCCGCTGGCGATCTCGAGCCTGCCGCGCTCGGGCTCCAAGGCGGCGTAGGCGATCGTGCAGAAGCGCTGCTCGGGCGCGTGCCGCATCAGCGCCTGGTTCAGCACGGCAAGGATGCGGCTCGGCTCGCGCTCGTGAAGAGCCGTGGCACGCAGCGTGTAACGCGCGAGCGCCGTGACCGTCGCGGCCGCCGCCCCCTTCCCACATACGTCGCCGACGGCGATGCCCCAGCGGTCGCTGCCCATCTCGAAGATGTCGTAGAAGTCGCCGCCCACCTCGTCGCCCGCACCGGCCGGGCGGAAGCGCGCCGCGAGGGCCACCCCCGGGATCTCCGGGAGACTCGGCGGGAGCAGGCTGCGCTGGAGCGTCTGCGCGATGTCGTGTTCGTGCTCGTAGAGCCGCAGGTTCTCGATGGCCACCGAGAAGATCTGGGACAGCTGCACGAGGATCGCCTCGTCGTTGTGACTGAAGGCGCCGTCGCGCTTGTCCGACAGGTGGAAGAGCCCGATGTTGCGTCCCGCTCGGTCCATGAGCGGGACGGCGAGCCAGCTCGCCGTGCCGTCCGGCGGGTCCTGCCGGGACCACGACGGGTGCGCCTCGAGCTCCTTGCCGTTCAGGCGCACCACCTCACCGCCCGCGCACACCCATTCGTGGAGCGGCGGCATGCCGCGGCGCTCGGTCCGCTGTATCGGGCTGTCGACCTGCGCGATGGTGTGGTGGATGGTGCTGCCGTCTCGCGCACGAAGGCTCGCGGCGGCCCGGCCCGCACCCACGATCTCGAGCGCATGCACCGTCACGAGCTCCGCGAGCTCGTCGAGGGTCCGCGCGGCGGCGATCTCCAGCGCGGCGTCCGCGAGTGCCCGCAGCTGTCCCGCGTGCCCCTGCTCGAGGCGGACGGCCTCTTGTGCTTCGTGGAAGCCGCGCTGCGCCATCTCGAAGGTGGAGAGGCTCTCCATCGCGAACTCGGTGGCCGCGCGCGCCGCGCGCTGGTGCTCTTCCGGCGAGCTGGCGAGCGCGAGCGCCTCGGCCAGCACCTCGTGGTGAATGGCGGCGAGGTCGAGCATGCCCACGCCATCGCTGACCGCCGTGCGACCGAGGTCGTAGGCGCGCTCGAGTCCCTGCTCGCCCGTCTGCGTCACGTAGTCGTGAAACGCGGCGGCATAGGCGTTCCGGAAGTCGTCGCGCACGCTCGTCATGCGCTGGCACCCGTGTAACGCGCCACGAGGACGAGAGCGTCGTCTGTGCGCTTCCCGTAGTCCTCGAGCAAATGGTCCGCGAGCTGCTGCGGAGGATCGCTGATCGTCACCAGGTCAAGGTATCCGCCGCGGACGCCGTCGGTCGCAAGGATCAGCGTGTCGCCCGCTGACAGCTCGAGCTCGTTCGTGCGCAGCGCCGGGAGCTGATGCCCCGGCACGCCGCCCACGAGCATCACGCTCTCGCGCGGGCGAGCCTCGCCGGGGTCCGCCCTGAGCAGAGTTCCCTCGATGTTGCCCACGCCGATCCAGGACATCGTGCCGGCGCGCTCGTTGAACGAGGCAAGCGTGATCACCGCCCCGCGAGTGCCCCGCAAGCTCTCGTGACAGCGCTCGAGCAGAGCCTCGACCGGCTCCTGCGGATGACGCATCAGCGTCTCGCCCGCGCTGCGGGCCGCCACGGCCGCCTCCGGTCCGTGCCCGAGCCCGTCGATGGCGCCCACCAACACGCCGCCATCAAAGGGCGCGACCACGTGCAGGTCGCCGGACTCCTCCTCGCCCGCGAGCGCAAGCGTGGCCACCGCCCAGTCGATCAACGGAGTGTGCACCTGCTCAGACACGTTCCGGTGCCCATTTCTTCATGATGATCGTCGTCCCCTTCGAGATTTCCGATTTGATCTCGAATTCGTCCATCAGCCTGCGCGCGCCAGGAAGCCCGAGCCCGAGCCCGTTGCCGGTGGAGTAGGAGTCGCGCATGGCGAGATCGAGGTCCGGAATGCCGGGCCCGTCATCGCGTGCCACCACGACGATCCCGTGCTGCCCATCGCTGTTGTCGAGCCGGAGCACGATCTCGCCCTCCCTCGCGTACAGCAGGATGTTCCGCGCCACCTCGGAGATCGCGGTGACTATCAGTGTCAGGTCGATGCTCGAGAAGCCGAGCTGGGCCGACAGCTCGCGGCCCTTCTCGCGCGCGGCTACGACGTCGGCATCCGAGCTGACTGTGACGCGGACCTCATCGGTCACCGTCGCCGGGCTCCTTCAGCTGCGTGTCGAGGAAGGTCAGCCCCTCCTCGAGGTCGAGAGCGGTATGCACGTCCTCCAGGCTCATCCCGAGCTGGACCATGGCGAACGCCACTTCGGGCTGAATGCCCACAATCACCGTCTCTGCACCGCGCAGCCTCGTCATATGGGCGATGCCACGCAGCGACCGCGACGCAAAGGAGTCCATCACGTCCAGCGCCGTGACGTCCACGATGATTCCGCGCGAACGGAATCGGCCCACCTGCTCGACCAGGTCGTCCTGCAACTGGAGGACGTCGCTGTCGCTGAGCGCCGCCTGGATGGAGGCGATCAGGTAGTGGCCCTGCTTGAGAATTGGAACTGCCATCCGCGTACCCCGCCTGCCTAGCGGATCTCTACCGCCTCTTCCTCGCCCTTCGTGACTTCGTAACCGAGCAGGCGCTCGGCCTCTTCGATGCCGCCCTGGAGGTCGCCCACGGCGTTCATCTTCGAGAGGTCGACGCCGATCGTGACGAGCGTCTGCGCGATCTCCGACGAGAGGCCGGTGATGATCACGCTCGCGCCCATCAGACGCGACGCCTCGACCGTCTGCACGAGGTGGTTCGCCACCGTGGAGTCGATCGTGGGAACGCCGGTGATGTCGATCACGACCACCTTGGCGCGGTTGGTGCGGATGCCGCGCAGGAGCTGCTCGGTGACCTGTCGGGCGCGCTGCGAGTCAATCACGCCGATGATCGGCAGGATCAACAGGCGTTCGCGCACCTGGAGCACCGGAGTGGAGAGCTCCCGGATGGCTTCCTGCTGCTGACGGATGATGCGCTCGCGCTCCTGCACGAACGACACAGCCACCGTGTTGGCGATCCTGTTGGCCGCGGGCTCATAGGCGTCGAGCACGCGGTTGAGCAGGTCGAAGTCCGATTGGTACTTCTCGAACAGAGAGCGAGCGAGCACGTCGCGGAGAAGGAGGACGATGCCGACGACCTCGTTGGTCTCGACGCCTCGCGGAATGATGCGCTCGGAGAGGTTGCGGGCGTAGTCCTGGAGGGCTTCCACCGAGCCGGTCTCGAGCACCGCGACGTAGTTGTCGTACACGGTGGTGGCCTCGGAGAAGATCTCCTCCTGGCTCATCGCCGTGAGCAGCTTGGCCTCGCCGATTCGGCGCGCCCACTCCTCGCGCAGCTGCGTGCGGTTCTGCCTCAGGTGGGCAACCAGCTCGCGCAGCAGCGCCGCGCTCGAAATCGCGCCGTCGGTGCTCTCCCGCTTGCGGCGCGTGGCCGCCGCCCGGGCGCGCGGCGCGGCGGCGCCGTCCGCCTTACGCGTTCTCGCTCTCTCAGCCATATATGCCTCCGTCCGTGCCGGATCTCACCACGCGGTGCGCCCCGCGGTCCATGCCGTTGCTCTCACTTCGAGTCCGGGCCGGGGACCCTAATACCTGACGGTCGGAATTTCCACAGTGCTGGACCTATTGCAGGTCGCGCGCTGACACCGTGGCCGGCGGTTCCGCGGCCGCCTGCGGAGGCTCGTCGAAGCCCGCCGCGCGGTAGGCGTCCTCTTCGTCGAGCGTCTCGTGCTCGAGCAGCGCCTGCGCCAGCGAGTCGAGCCGGTGGCGGTTGTCCTGCAGGCGCTCGATCGCCTGCGAGTAACACTCGTCCACGATGCGGCGCACCTCCGCGTCCACGAGCTCGCGGGTGGACTCCGCCGGAGCGTTGGCATCGGCGGCCGGGAAAGGACTTTCGTTCCCCGGACGCGGCAGCACCGAGACGAGGCCGACAGCGTCGGACATGCCCCAGCGGCCGACCATCTGACGCGCGATCCCCGTGACCTGCTCGAGGTCGGATTCGGCGCCGGTGGTCACGTCGCCGTACACGATCTGCTCGGCGGCGCGGCCGCCCAGCGCGCCCACGATCCGCCCGCGCAGGTAATTCGCCCCGTAGCCGTAACGGTCGGACTCCGGGCTCTGGAAGGTCACGCCGAGCGCCTGCCCGCGCGGGATGATCGACACCTTGCGCACCGGGTCCGCCCCGGGCTCGAGCATGCCGAGCACCGCGTGGCCGGACTCGTGGTACGCGGTGCGCTCGCGCTCCTCGGGCGACAGGGTGATGCGGCGTTCGGTGCCGAGCACGATCTTCTCGAGGGCGTCGCTGAAGTCCGCAGAGTGCACGCGTTCGTGGTTGCGCCGGGCGGCGGTGAGGGCGGCCTCGTTCACGAGGTTGCGAAGGTCCGCGCCGACCATGCCGGGGGTGCTGGCGGCCACCTGGGCGAGGTCGACGTCGTCCGCCAGCGGCACCGAGCGTGTGTGCACGCTGAGGATCTGCTTGCGGCCGTCCTTGTCCGGCGGGTTCACGAACACACGCCTGTCGAAGCGGCCGGGGCGGAGCAGCGCCTGGTCGAGGATCTCCGGCCGGTTGGTAGCCGCGAGCACGATCACGCCCTCGGCGCCCGTGAAGCCGTCCATCTCGGTGAGGATCTGGTTGAGCGTCTGCTCGCGCTCGTCGTTGCCGCCGAAGGACACACCGCCGCCACGGGAGCGGCCGATCGCGTCGAGCTCGTCGATGAAGATGATTGCCGGCGCCGCCTCCTTGGCCACGCGGAACAGGTCGCGCACGCGGCTCGCGCCGACACCCACGATCGCCTCTATGAACTCGGACGCAGATATCGAGAAGAACGGAACGTCCGCCTCGCCCGCCACCGCCCGCGCCAGCAGCGTCTTGCCGGTGCCCGGCGCGCCCGCGAGCAGCACGCCCTTCGGGATCGCACCGCCCACCTTCAGGTAGCGCTGAGGGTTGCGCAGGAAGTCCACCACCTCCATCAGCTCCTGCTCGGCCTCCTCGATGCCGGCGACGTCCTTGAACGTCGTGCGGTTCTCCGAATGCTCATAGCGCTTGGCCGTCGTGCGGCCGAACGAGCCGAGCATCCCGCCCGCGCCGCCGCCCCTCCGCATGAGCGCGATGAAGAGACCGACCAATAAGAGCGTCGGCCCGAAGCCGAAGACGATGGTCTGCCAGAGCGGGGTGCCGGTCTCCACCGGGTGGGCGTTCACCGTCACGTTGTTCTTGAGCAGAGCCTGTGTGAGCCCGTCGTCGCCGAAGTCCGGCCGCACCGTCTGGAACTGCGTGATCTTTTTCGCGTCCTTGCCCGGCGGGTAGGCCACGGCCTTCTTGAAGTCGCCCTGGATCTCCTGGCCCTTCGAGCTGATCTCAGAGACGTTGGCGGCCTGGACCTGCTTGTAGAAGAGCGTGTACGGGACCTTCGTGACCGACGGCTTCCCGGACAGCGCGAAGCTGAGGACGATGTTGAGGATCAGCGCCGCGACGACGAACCACCAGAAGCGGCTGCGTGGCGGCGGCATCGCGCGCTGCGGCTGCTGCGGCTGGTCCTTGTGCCCCTCGACGCGCCACGGGCGGTGGTCCTGCTGGCCCTGCGGCTTGCGTTGAGTAGCGTCGGCCATAGGCCGATGCTAGCTCGGGCAGGTATCGAGTTTCAGGTTTCGAGTTTTCGACCCCAGCGCTCGAAACTCGATACTCGATACTCGAAACTGGCGGGGGGCTATGCCCCCGCCTCGGCCCGCTCCAGCTCCCTACGCAGTTCCTTGATCTCGTCGCGCAGCTTGGCGGCGTATTCGAAGCGCAGCTCGTCCGCGGCGAGGAGCATCTCCTCCTCGAGCTCCACGATCGTCTTCGAGATCTCCTCGGCCGACATCTGCGCCTCCTGGGAGCGGCGGCGCGAGCGGCGTGAGGACGGCACCTTCGACTCGATCGCCAGGAAGTCGCTGATGTCCGAGATGCCCTTGACGATCGTCTCGGGCGTGATGCCGTGCTCCTCGTTGTAGGCGACCTGGATGGCGCGGCGGCGATCGGTCTCCGAAATCGCGTTGCGCATCGCCTGCGACTCCTTGTCCGCGTACATGATCACCTTGCCGCGGATGTTGCGGGCTGCGCGGCCGATCGTCTGGATCAGCGACGTCTCGCCGCGGAGGAAGCCCTCCTTGTCCGCGTCGATGATCGCCACAAGGGAGACCTCGGGCAGGTCGAGCCCCTCGCGCAGCAGGTTCACGCCGACGAGCACGTCGAACTCGCCGAGGCGCAGCTCGCGGATGATCTGGATGCGCTCGAGCGTGTCGATCTCCGAGTGCAGGTAGCGCACCCGGAAGCCGTACTCCATCAGGTAGTCCGTGAGGTCCTCGGCCATCTTCTTCGTCAGGGTGGTGACGAGCGTGCGCTCGCCGTCCTCGGTCCGCACCCGGATCTCGTTCATCAGGTCGTCGATCTGGTTGCGCGTCTCGCGCACCTCCACCTCGGGATCCACCACACCGGTCGGCCGCACGATCTGCTCCACGATCCGTGACGAATGGTTCTTCTCGAAGTCGCCGGGCGTGGCTGACACGAACACGATCTGCTGCGTGCGCGTGAGGAACTCGTCGAAGGTCTGCGGCCGGTTGTCCATCGCGCTGGGCAGCCGGAAGCCGTAGTCCACGAGCGTCTGCTTGCGCGAGCGGTCGCCCTCGTACATGCCGCCGATCTGCGGCACCGTCTGGTGCGACTCGTCGATGAAGCACACGAAGTCGTCCGGGAAGAAGTCGAGCAGGCAGTAGGGACGCGAGCCCGGCGCGCGGCCGTCGAGGATGCGCGAGTAGTTCTCGATCCCGTTGCAGAAGCCGAGCTCGCGCAGCATCTCCATGTCGAACTGCGTGCGCTGGCGCAGCCGGTGCGACTCGAGCAGCTTGCCCTGCTCCTCGAGCTCCTTGCAGCGCGCCTCCAGCTCGTCGCGGATCTCGCCGACGGCACGCTCGATCGTGGGCCGGTCGGTGGCGTAGTGGGTGGCGGGCCACACGCCGACGTGCTCGATGTCGGCGATCACCTCGCCGGTGAGCGGGTCGAAGTGCTGGAGCTGCTCGATCTCGTCGCCGAAGAACACGGCGCGGTACGCCGTCTCGGCGTAGGCGGGGAATACCTCGAGCGTCTCGCCGCGCACGCGGAAGCTGCCGCGGCCGAGCGCCGAGTCGTTGCGCGTGTAGTGGTTGTCCACGAGCTTGCGGAGGATCCCCTCGCGGTCCTGCATCTCGCCCTTCTTGAGCATCACCACCTGCGCGTCGTACTTCTCCGGCGAGCCCAGGCCGTAGATGCAGGAAACGCTGGCCACCACGATCACGTCGCGGCGGCCGAACAGCGCGGCGGTGGCCGAGTGCCTCAGCCGGTCGATCTCCTCGTTGATCGAGGAGTCCTTCTCGATGTAGAGGTCCTGCTGCGGGACGTACGCCTCGGGCTGGTAGTAGTCGTAGTACGAGACGAAGTACTCGACGGAGTTCTTCGGAAAGAACTCGCGGAACTCGTTGCAGAGCTGCGCCGCCAGCGTCTTGTTGTGCGCGATCACGAGCGCCGGGCGCTGCACCTTCTCGATGGTGAAGGCCATGGTGGCCGTCTTGCCCGAGCCGGTTACGCCCAGCAGCGTCTGGAACCGCTCCCCCTCGGTCAGTCCCTCAGCAAGCCCATCGCGAGCCTTGGGCTGATCAGCGACAGCCGTATAAGCAGGATTGATCTCGAAGGCGGGCACTGCGAGCTGACGCTAGCAGTGCGGAAGTACGGAACGTCCTACGCCGCACGCACAAGCACGCCGCGCCCAAGCGACGGCTCTGCGGGCGGCGCAAACCAGTATCCCTGCCCCATCTCGCACCCGAGCTCCCGCATCGCCGCGAGCTGCTCGTCGGTCTCTATGCCCTCGGCCACCACATCGAGACCGAGCGTGTGCGCGAGCTCCGCGATCGTCCGCGCGAAGGCGGCTCCCTTGCCGCCGTGTCCCGCCCAGCTCACGAACGACTTGTCCATCTTCACGATGTCGAGCGGCAGCCAGCGCAGGTAGCTGAGCGACGAGTAGCCCGTGCCGAAGTCGTCGAGCGCGAGACGAATGCCCGCACGTCGCAGCTCATCGAGCTGCGCGATGCTCACCGGGGCATCCGAGATGAGGATCGACTCGGTGATCTCGATCACGAGCTGCCCGGGATGGATCCCTGCGGACTCGATCGCGGCGGTCACGTGCTCGACGAGATCCGGCTCCTGCAGCTCGGCGGCCGATGCGTTCACATGAACCCCGATCGGGGCGCGGTCCGGGTGCGCATCCGACCACTCGCGCGCGAGGCGGCACGCCCTGGCGAGAACGATCCGGCCGATCGGCACGATCAGGCCGGTGTCCTCCGCGAGCGGGATGAAGTCGGCGGGCGCGATGCGGCCGCGCGACGGGTGCTGCCAGCGCACCAGCGCCTCCACCGCCACCGTCTCGCCGGTTGAGAGCTGTGCGATCGGCTGGTACTCCACCACGAACTCGTCGCGCTCCACCGCCGCCTCGAGCTCCTCCTTGAGCGAGTGCCGCAGCACCATCTCGGCGTGCATGGTCGGCTCGAAGCTCGCGAAGCGGTCCTTGCCGTTCGTCTTCGCCGTGTACATCGCCACGTCCGCGTTGCGGAGTAGGTCTTCTGCCGTCTCGCTGCCGCTCGAGTTCGTCGCCACGCCGAGACTCGCCTTCACCCGCACCTCTCGCGAGGAGAGTGTGAACGGCTCGCAGAAGGCGGCCACGATTCGCTCGGCCACGTCCATGAGGACGGGCCCGTCGGCGTCCTCGAGCAGAATGGCGAACTCGTCGCCGCCCATGCGCGCCGGGGTGTCCGCCGGCCGCAGGCAGCCGCGCACACGTCGGGCCACCTGGCGCAGCAGCTCGTCTCCGTGGGCGTGCCCGTAGCGGTCGTTCACCAGCTTGAAGTCGTCGAGGTCGAGGAACAACACGGCCACGCTGCCGCCGCGGCGCGCGAGCGCATGCGCCACGCGATCCACGAACACGACGCGATTTGCCAACCCGGTGAGCGGATCGTGGAACGCCTGGTGCTCGAGCTGCTCCTGAAGCTCGCGCAGCCTCCACACCGTCTGCTCGAGACGATCGTGCTCGAGCGAAGCGCCCGCCTGATTGGCGAGCGCCTCGAACAGCTTAAGGTCGTCGCGTCCGAATCCTCGGGCTACGCCGAGGCGGTTTGCCACGAGCATCGCGCCCACGACGCGCGTCTCGCCGCGCAGCGGCGACACCATGCCGTTCTGCACGCCGCGCTCCTCGAGGTAGGCCTCGAGCTCCGGCGGGAACGGCTGCACCAGCGTGAGCGCCGAATGCCCGTCACCCACAAGCGCGCGTAAGCCGTCCGCCACGTCGTGCGCGACCGGGTGCATCAGGTCCGTGCTGCCGGAACCGGCCGAGGTGCGCAGCGGTGTCTTGCCGTCCTCACCCGGGAAGAGGATCACCTCGGCCAGCTCCCCGCGGAACGCCTGCAATGTGAGCTCGAGCAGATCCTGCAGGGAGCCGCCCACGTCCTGCGCGCGGGTGAGCGAGCGCGTGGCGCCGTACAGGAACTCGAGGCTCTCGTGCTTCTGGCGCTCGGACATGTACGCGCGATACGAGACGAACAGCGTGATCGCCGGGATGGCGAGCAGCCACGCCGCGCGCGGATCGCCCGAGATCACGGTTCCGCCGGCGAGGCCGAGACTCGTGTTGGTGACCGTGACGAGCATCGAGGTCCCGAGCATCTGCAGGAGGCGACGCGTGCCAACCGGCGCCTCAGACAGCGTGATGGCCGCGCCGATGAGCAGGACACCGGCGGCGCTGCTGACGATGGTGGCAGTGAACGCCGCGCCCCAGGCCGCCGGGCCGAGGCCGTCGTGCGCGGGCACGACGAAGTGGAAGATGGATGCGGCAACGCACGCGGCGAGCGCGTACTGGGCGACGTTGAAGACGAGGCGGATGAGCGACCGGCCCGGGCTGAGCGCGAGCACGATGCCCGAGCCCACGAGCTGTGCGATCACGAGATCCTGCGGGCTCGCCAGCAGCAGCCCCACGACGAGCGGCACTTCGCCGAGCGACATCGAGTGCGCGCTGCGGCGGAAGTGCACGTGCACCACGAAGATCTCGGTGGCTGCGAACACCGGCGCGAGCGCCCACCACGGGATCTGGTGCGGCATCGCCAACCCGGCGCTCCCGCGCAGGTTCAGTGCGTAAAGCGCAAAAGCACCGCCCAGGATGGCGGCGTTGAGGACCCAGACCGCGAACGTGCCACCGAAGCGGCGGCCCGAGTTTCGCTCCGTTCCTTGTTCCTCACGCTTCTCCACCCAGACCTCTTCTCGGTGATCGGAGTCCGGGCGCCCCGCTTTATGACGGCGGAGCGCCCGTTTCCCCGAATCCGTGGCGCTAGCCCGTGGTATCTCCCCACGAGCTGTCCGACCAGCGGTTGGCCGACCACCTGTTGGCGGACCAACGGTTCGCGGACCAGCGGTTCGCGGACCAGCGGTTGGCCGACAGGTTGCTCCCGGTTCCACCCGGGTCGACCGTCACGTCCTCAGAGCGATTCGCATTGAGAATCGCCATCAGGCTCGCCGCCGGCCAATGCTGGGCGGCGGTGGGCACCGGCATTGCCGATGCGCGCGAGAGATCGATCTGCCCAGCCCCCTCGTCGAGCTGGCTTGCGGTCGGCACCTGGTCGGCGCCTCCCACCAGCATGGCCTTCACCTGATCTGGCCTCAGGTTCGGGTCCTGCTGGATGAGGAGAGCCGCAGCTCCGGACACAACGGCGGCGGCCTGCGAGGTGCCGCTGCCCTTGAAGTAGTCCGTGCCTACGAGGCCCTCCGGGTGATTCTGATCGACGTACGACCCCGGGTCGCGGAGGCTCACGAGCGAAGTGCCCGGAGCGACCACATCGGGGGCCCGCGTCGAGTTGCCGACCCGGGACCAGCTCGGTACCGAGTCGTCACTGAGCGCGGACGTCTGCCCCATGGCCGAGGCGCCCACCGAGACCACATACGGGTCGGCGGCCGGCGTGTCGAGCCCGGGGATGTCGTTGCCGTTACCTGCTGCGGCCACAACCACGATGCCGTATTTCCACGCCTGCTCCGCCGCGAATGCGAGCGGATCGGCGACGTAGCTCACGTCCAGCTCAGAGCCGAACGAGAGGTTGAGCACGCGGATGTTGAGGCCGTCCTGGTGACGGTGGCTGACCACCCAGCTCATCGCGAGCAGAAGCTCGCCGAGGTTGGTGGAGCCATCGTGCGTTGACGCCTTCACGGACACGAGCCGAGCGTCAGGCGCCACGCCGCTGAAACCCGCGGCGGGGTTGTTCCCCACCATGATTCCCGCGAGGTGCGTGCCATGCCCGTAGGTGTCCAGGCCCTTCGTGGCCGGGTCGCCCGCCTCCGGTGTGAAATCCGGCCCAACGTAGACCTTGTCGGTCGCGTTGAGACCGGGCACCGGGACGACGCCCGAGTCGATCATTGCGATGTCGACGCCCTTGCCGGTCACTCCCTGCGCGGCCAGCTTGTCGGCACCGATCTCCTGCTTGACCTGCGCGAGCGAGGCGCCCGGCGCCACAGCGGCGGCGGAGGTATCACTCGTGCTGGACAGGTGGACGGTGCGGTCGGCGACGGCCGACAGAACGCCCTTGGCGGAGCGAAGCTCCTGCATCCGGTCCGAAGGGACCTTGGCCAGAAAGCCATGGATGAGGGAAATGCGAGCCCCAACCTTGCCGCCGAGCGCTTCAACAGAGCGAACAGCGGTGTTCGCCGAGCCGGCACGCGCGCTGACCACAACATCGGTCATCGAGCGGTCGGTCGCGGCCTTCATGCCGACGAACGCGGCAAGTGCGACGAGCGCCGCCAGGAGCGCCGCCGTGAGCTGAATCCGCTTGCCGTCGTCCCAGCGGATTCCGTAATTCGCGGTCATCGGTTCCCCCGATCGCCGCGGTTTGTTCGACCTTTCACTGACGGTCCTCCTTGACGTCAAATTGGTCGACCCCTTACTCGGCCCGAGGTCCCCGCGTTTTAGGCAGCGTGGACGTTTATCTGGGGTACGGAATGGGAGTAAGGAGTAGGGCGTAGGGCGTAGAGCGGGGCTACTTCAGGCCCAGCTCTTTGGCGTAGTGCTTTCGGTACGCCACGCGCTTGCTCAGCACGCCGGCCACGTAGGCCCTCGTCTCCGGATACGGGATGTCCGTGACCGGGTTGAAGCTCGATGCCCCGCCGGCCTTTGACACCCAGCGGTCGACGTTGTCCTCGCCCGCGTTATAGGCGGCAACCGCCAGCGTCTCGTTTCCGTCGTAGCGCTCGATCAGATAGCGGAGGTACCAGGAGCCGTATGCGATGTTGATCTGCGGGGTGCCGAGATCCTGGAGCTCGAAGCGCGTGCCGCCCGACTTGCGGGCGATGAACTCCGCGGTGCCGGGCAGGAGCTGCATCAGGCCCTTGGCACCGGCACTCGAGGTCCGGTCACGGAACTTGGACTCCTGGTAGATCACGGCGGCGATCAGGGCCGGGTCCAGGTCCTTCTCGGCCGCCTGCTGCCGGATGATGTCCTCGTGCTTGAGCGGGAGCGTGAGCTCCTGCACCGCGTGCGGGCCGACGCGCACGGCCATGACCACGAGCACGCCGATCGCGATGGCGACCACGCTCGCGAAGGCCGCGCGCCGCCGCCGAATGGTCGTGCGCGTGCTGCGGCGCCGCGTGGCGCGGCGCGTCCCGGTTCGTGCCGATGCCGTGCTCACCCTCAAGGATCTATGTTCTCAAGGAGGTCCGACAAGGTCACGCGGAGCTCCTCGAGATCGCCGTCGTTCCGTACAACGTATTCCGCTCGCTGCGCTTTTTCCTTCTGCGAGAGCTGGCGCGAGGTACGCGACTCCACCCCGGCGTGGCCCCGATCGGCCGTTCGCTCGGCGATCGCCCCCTCGTCGGTGACCACCGCGATCGTGTGGTCGAACAGGCCTTCCATGCCCGCCTCGAACAGGAGCGGCACCTCCACCACGAGCGCCCGCGGCCTGGGCTCACGCGCCGCCTCATCACGGCGCCAGCGATCCACCCGCTCCCCCACGCGCGGCCACAGAACGCCCTCGAGCCACTTGCGCTCATCCGGCTGCTCGAACACGTGCGTGGCAACCACGCCGCGGTCGATCCTCCCGTGCGGCGCCACCTGCTCGCCGAAGCGCGCCACCAGCTCGCGGCGCACCTCGTCGCTGTCGAGCAGCTCGTGCACCACCGCGTCCGTAGACAGGGTGGCGGCGCCCAGCTCCTCGAGCATGGCGAGCGCCGTGGACTTGCCGGCGCCCATGCCGCCGGTCAGGCCGATGAACGGCGGAGCCCCTCCGGGCACTGCCTACTCTGCGGGCGGGGAAGCCTCTTCGGCGGAGGGCTCTGCGTCCGGATCGCCCTCCGTCTCGTTCGGCGCCGAGGGATCCTGCTCTTCCTCCGCCGGAGCCACTTCCGGCGCGGCCGGCGGCTCGGCGTCAGGATCGGACTCGGCTTCCGCGCCGGAGAAGACGTCCTCGGAGAGACCGAGCTCCGGCACGTTCGAGAGGTCGGCGCCGCTGATCTCCGCGCCCGGCGACCCGCTGCTCCCAGAGCCTCCCGGGAGCCCCTGCTCGTCCACGCGCTTGACGCTCAGCGAAAGCCGCCGGCGCTCGGAGTCGATCTCCAGGATCCGGACCTTCACCGTGTCGCCCTGGTTCACCACCTCGCGCGGGTTCTCCACATGATGCTGGGCGAGCTCGGAGATATGCACGAGCCCCTCAACGCCGTCGAGGATCTCCACAAACGCGCCGAAGCTGACGACCTTCGTCACCGTGCCCTCGAGCACGTCGCCCACGTGGTAGGTGTCCATCACGCGCTGCCACGGGTCCTCCTGGGTCTGCTTGAGACCGAGGGAGATGCGCTGGCGGTCGCGGTCGATGTCGAGCACCTTCACCGGCACGACGTCGCCGATGTTGAGAATCTCGGACGGATGGTTCACGTGGCTCCACGACAGCTCGGAGATGTGGATGAGGCCGTCGATGCCGTCGAGGTCGACGAAGGCGCCGAAGTCCACGATGTTGGAGATTGCGCCCTCCACGACCTGGCCCGGCTGCAGGCGGTCGAGGATCTGCTGGCGCTGCTCCTTGCGCTCCTCCTCGAGCACCGCGCGGCGGCTCAGCACCACGTTGTTGCGCGAGCGGTTGAGCTCGATAACCCGGCACTCGATCTTCTGACCGAGGAAGTCGTCGAGGTTCTGGACACGGCGGATGTCCACGAGCGACGCGGGCAGGAAGCCGCGCACTCCAAGATCGATGATGAGGCCGCCCTTGACGACCTCGATGACGGTGCCCTCCACGGCCTCGCCGGACTCGGCGGCAGCCTCGATGCGGCGCCACGCCTTCTCGAAACGGGCGCGCTTCTTCGACAGGATGAGGCGGCCGTCCTGGTCCTCCTTGGTGAGGACGAGAGCGTCGACTTCCTCGCCGAGCTCGACCTCCTCGGAGGCGTCGACCGACTTGCGGATCGACAGCTCGTGCGAGGGGATTACGCCCTCGGACTTGTAGCCGATGTCCACGAGCACCTCGTCCTTGTCGATGCGGACCACCTTTCCGGTGACCACATCGCCCTCCTCAAAGGGGACGAGGGTGGCGTCGTAGTTGGGGACTATCTGACCGTCTACTTCGAGGAGCAGCCCGTTTGACCCCTCGACTGGCTTGGCTTGAGTTACTGCTTCGGTATCTGACACTGGCGCGAAGGTTAGCGGGCACGTCCGAGCAGCGACACTCGCACGCGGCTTGTAGTCTCAGCCGCGATGGCTGAGCGTCGCACCAAGAGGGGCGCGGACCGCACACCCTTATCCGGGGAGTTCGACGTCTTGATCTGTGGCGCAAGCTTTGCAGGTCTTGCGGTCGCGCGCGAGCTGGCCGGTTCTGGCGCGCGTGTACTCATGATCGACCGCTACGAGATCGGCGAGCGGCAGACCTCGGCGTGCGCGGCTCCGACCGAGTGGCTCGTGGCTCTGGGTTTGCAGGATTCGATCCGCCAGACCTTCCCGGACCTCGTCATTCACACGCCTTTCGCCACGCGCCGCTACCGGCTGCCGTGGACGTTCTCGACCTTCGACTACCGCGAGCTGTGCGGGCTGCTCGACGCGCAGAACGACGCGTCGTTTGAGACGGCCAAGGTCGACGGGCGGAGCGGCAATGTCGTGCACACGGACCGCGGCGACCTGTCGGCGCCGCTGATCGTGGACGCTCTGGGCTGGCGGCGGGTGCTGTCGGCCGGTGGTTTTCAGCCGCCGGACGCTCCCCTGTCGCGCGGGCTCGAGGTGCATCCGCACGGCAGCGGGCCGGACCTCGAGATCTGGATCGACCGCCGCTACGTGCCGGCCGGCTACGGCTGGAGCTTCCCCGCGCGTGAAGAGGTGCGGGTGGGCGTGGGCTCGTTCGACCCGCGCTTCCACGTGAAGGACACGACCGTGCTGCTGGCATCGGACCTCGAGCGCGACGCCGTGCGCTATCAGGGCAACTGGATTCCGCACAAGCTGCGCCCGGCAGCCGAGGACGGGCTGTTCTTCGTCGGCGACTCCGCTGGGCACTGCCTGCCGCTGACCGCCGAGGGGATCCGCACGGCGTTCTACTTCGGCATCGCGTGCGGGCGCGAGCTGCGGGCCGTTGTGGAGGGGCGCGCGTCGCGCGAGGAGGCGCTGCGGCGTTATGCGTCGTTCAGCGCATCGCACCGCCGGAAGTTCGAGGCGATGCTGCGGGTTCAGCTGCTCATCCCGCGCGTGCCGCCGCGGGTGCTCGGGCCGGCGATCGTGGCGATGTCCACGCGGCGGTTCGTGGACTGGTCGTTCTCGCACTACCTGAACATCGCGCCGCCTTCTTTTGTGGGGGGCGTGCCTACACCTGCGCCGGCTCCGGTTGCCGCGGCTGCCTAGTCGCGCTGCCCTGGCTCGGCACCAACAGCAGCAATAAGGGCAGCCACGCCGGTGCTGTGTCATTTAGGTGTCGCTGGGCGACACCGGGTTGACTGAGCAGCTACTTCGGATAGTTCGGGTGGTTGCGGATCGGGTCGAGGTCCGAGT
>DATEPK010000015.1:0-5214 GCA_035273245.1 Thermoleophilaceae bacterium | reverse complement strand
CGGTCTCGCGTCGAGCGACGTTGCGACGGTGGCCCGCGCCGCTACCCAAGGCGCGGTGGACACCCTGCTCGTGGACATCGACGAGAAGATGCCGGGCGAGGTCGACGACGAGACCGGCGCGGTCACCTTCAGCGACGACGATCACGTGAGCTACGGCGTGCCTGACGAGATCGCGCGGCGGGTGATGCTCACGCGCGGCGAGGTGCTCGCCGTGCGAAGGGCCGACCTGCCCGACGGCGCGCCGATCGCCGCCATCTTCCGCCACCCGCTCTAGGCCGGCTCGAATAGCAACGCCGTGACCACGGGGCGCGACTCGGGCGCGGGCTGATCCTCGTTCGAATACGGACGGTTGAGAAGGTGTTTGCGGTGCACGAGCGTGGCGGAGCCGCCGCCGTCGAGATTGATCGCCTCACGCGCACCGAACGAGATCATCAGCCGCGCGAGCTCGCCGAGGTCGAGCCCGCCGTCCACGCCGGAGCGGCGCCCGTCGCAGCACACCGCGAGCAGTTGCGTATCGCTGATCCCAAGCGCACAGCGGGGATAGCGCCCCACCCTGATGTCGGAGTCGAACTGCCCCGCTCCGGCCGAGAAGCCCTCCCGATCCTCCTCGCCGATCAACGATTCACCGCCCGAGACGAGCAGCGGACCAGCCTGCACCAGATCTCCATCCGGCTCATCAGGCAACTGATCCCTCGCCGCGAAACGCACGGCTCCATCCACATGCACGCACCCGCGCTTGGCGGCCCAGGGCAGCTCCACCGGCTCGTGCTCGATCGCCCGCCCACCGATCCGCACTTCGCCGAGCGGCCGGTACGGATCCCGCAAGAAGAAGCCGGCAACAATCGCCTCAGGTTGGCCATTGGCCGCACACCAGTGATCGAGCCGCTGGGGCTCGGAGAAGTGGACGGCGCGCACCGACGTGGAGGCGAGCGGATGACGGACGAGGTAAACCGTGGTCTCCAGGCCATCGCCAACCCGCACCCGAAGAAGCTCGTACTCAATGCCATCCCTCATACCGTGAAACGTAGTGCCGGGCTCCTGCTCTTCCGCCTGCGCGATGGGCAGCTCGAAGTCCTCATCGCCCACATGGGCGGACCGTTCTGGGCCCGCAAGGACGAGCGCGCCTGGTCGATCATCAAGGGCGAGTACGAGGAAGGCGAGGACCCGTTCGAAGCCGCGTGTCGCGAATTCGAGGAGGAGACGGGCAGCTCCCCGCCTGCCGGGCGGACGATCGAGCTCGGCGAGGTGCGGCAGCGGAGTGGCAAACGCGTGGTTGCGTGGGGGATCGACGGCGACTTCGATCCCGCGAGCGTTCGAAGCAACACGTTCACGCTCGAGTGGCCGCCACGCTCGGGCGAGCTGCGCGAGTTCCCGGAGATCGACCGCGCCGAATGGGTCGATCTGGACACTGCCCGGCGGAAGCTCGTGAAGGGTCAGGTCCCGTTCGTTGACGCTCTGGAGCGCCAAATTTTCGGCGACTAAGGGCCCCACTCTCGCGCGTAAGGGGGTCACCTCGAAAACTCGCTCCATCCGCCCGATGTGCGCGGAACGTTCTTAGTCCAGGCTCCACTTAGAGCAAAACGAGGAGAGCCGAGATGAACCCCTTCCTGAGCAAAGAGCTGGCCACCGAGCACATCCGCGACCTCCGGGAAGCGGCTGCACGCGCAAGCCGGGACCGCGACGAGAAGCAGTCCCCGACCTCCAACATCACCATCCGCCGCTTCGCCGAGCGAGACATCGACGCCATCCAGCGCCTGGCCGAACTCGACGAGAAGCCGGTGCCGACCGGCGGAGTGCTGGTGGCGGAGCGAGCAGGCGAGCTCGTAGCCGCACTTCCCCTCGACGGCGGCAACGCCCTGGCCGACCCGTTCAAGCGGACGGCAGACGTAGTAGCGCTGCTGCAGGCACGAGCCAATCAGCTGAGCGAGAAGACCACGCCGAAGATCCGCTGGAACCGCCTGCACATGCCGAGAGGCAGGCTGGCGGCCTGAGCCCAGCCGCTGGCGCGCCGCAGTTCACCGCGCCAACGTGTCGCGCACCCAGTGGTTCACGCGCAGGGAACGCTCCCGATACGCGAACTCAATCGGGCCGCGCAAGGCGAAGCCGTGCTTGCGACAGAGGGCGTTGGACGGCGCGTTGGTCGTGGCCGGGAACGCGTGGAGCACTCTCCAGCGCCCGGCCTCGTCCGCTCGCCTGAGCGCCTCCCCGACCGCTGCACTCGCGAGGCCGCGCCCCTGGTGCTCCGGCAACACCATCCAGCCGATCTCGTCGATCGTCTCGCCGTGCCACTCGTGATCCCAGAGCGACACCGTGCCGGCGGCGATGCCGTCGTCATCGACGATCACGAGCACCCAGTGGCGGCCGGCCTCCACCGCGGCGACGTCGCGCTCGAGCTTGGCCGGGAGGTCGAGCTCGGGCACCCCGCCAAGCTCAGTCCACATCACGGCTTCCGTGTAGACGCGCTCATAGAAGCCGAAGTCGTCGAGGCTGAGTGAGCGCAGTTTCATCCGACCGAAAGTAAGAGCGACGAAGTGGCTCGCGCTTTTGGCGAGGGGAAAAGCGAGTAATGCAAGGAAGAGGGCCAGCCATAGTGCTTCGCACATGGCTGGCCCGATGACGCAGCAGGACGACGCTTTTCCGCCGCCAAAACGCGAGCGACCGGACTCGAACCGGCGACCTCCGGCGTGACAGGCCGGCGTTCTAACCAACTGAACTACGCCCGCTGGCAGTGGATAAGGGTAGCGGAAGGCCGATACCCCGTCCGGCCCTGTTTTCGGCGAGATTCACGACTCCTTTACACCCCGGGGAGGCCAACTCCCGGAGGAACCCCGCGGGAATCGGACGCCGTCATCTGGCCATGTCCGATTCCCGCCAGATTTTGCCCGCCCGACCTGCCAAGCTGCACCTCATGCAGCTCGATCTCGAGCACATGCACCGGGCGTGCGAGGCGAAGGACTCACGCTTCGACGGCTGGTTCTTCGCGGGCATCACCTCCACGGGCATCTACTGCCGCCCGAGCTGCCCGGCGCGCACGCCGAAGCGCGAGAACCGCCGCTTCTTCCCTACGGCCGCGGCCGCCCAGACGGCGGGCTTCCGCGCGTGCAAGCGCTGCCGCCCGGACGCCTCGCCGGGCTCTCCCGAGTGGGACACGCGCGCTGACCTCGTGGGCCGCCTGATGCGGCTGATCGGGGACGGCGTGGTGGACAGAGAGGGCGTGACCGGTCTCGCCTCGCGCGTGGGGTTCAGCGAGCGGCACGTGCACCGCTGCCTCGTGGACGCGGTCGGTGCCGGGCCGCTGGCGCTCGCCCGCGCTCAGCGCGCACAGGCGGCGCGGATCCTGATCGAGACCACCGACCTGCCGATGGCTCCGCTCGCGCTTGCCGCCGGGTTCGCGAGCGTTCGCCAGTTCAACGACACCGTGCGCGAGGTGTTCGCGACCACGCCGAGCGAGCTCCGCCGCCGCGGCCGGCCGGGGCCCGCAGACGGTCTCACGCTGCGTCTCCCATACCGGGCGCCGCTCGAGGCCGAAGAGCTGATCGCGTTCCTCGGCGCCCGCGCCGTGCCGGGGGTGGAGGAGGTCGTCGACGGCGCGTACCGCCGCAGCCTCCGGCTGCCGCACGCGCCGGGCATAGTCGAGCTACGCCCGGTCGAGGGCCACATCCGCGCGACGCTTCATCTCGACGACCTGCGCGACCTCGGCCCGGCGGTGCAGCGCTGCAGGCGCCTGTTCGACCTCGACTCCGACCCGCTGGCGATCGCGGAGCACCTCGCGTCCGACCCGCTCATCGGCTCGCTGGTCCGGGCTGCCCCGGGCCGCCGCGTTCCGGGCCACGTGGACGCGCACGAGCAGGCGGTGCGAGCCGTTCTGGGACAGCAGGTGTCGCTCGGCGGAGCCGCCACGCTGGCGGGGCGCCTCGTGCGCACGCACGGCGAAACGCTCGCGCGTCCCATCGGCACCGTCACGCACCTCTTCCCCACCGCCGAGGCGCTGGCGAGCGCGGACATCGCCGGCATGCCGGCCACCCGGGCCGCCGCGGTGAAGACGATGGCGGCAGCACTCGCCTCGGGCGATATCGACCTCGGCGCCGGAGCCGACCGCGCGGAGGCACAGCGGAGGCTGATGGCCCTGCCCGGCATCGGCCCCTGGACCGTCTCCTACATCGCGATGCGCGCCCTGCGCGACCCGGACGCGTTCCTGGCGAGCGACCTCGGAATCCGCCACGCTCTCGAGCGCCTCGGCCAGGACGCGAGCCCGAGGGCGGCGCTCAGGCTCGCCGAGCGCTGGCGCCCGTACCGCGCCGCGGCGAGCCAGCATCTCTGGAGCATCCTCACGAAACCGGCCACCCCGAGCGTTGAGTTGGCAGCATGAACGACATCACTCTCTACATACAGATCCCAAGCCCGATCGGCGACCTTCTGCTCGACGGCTCAGAGCAAGCACTTCGCGGCGTGCACATGTCCCCAGCAGCGCCCCGTCCCGGCTGGCGCAGGGCGCGCGAGCCGTTCGCAAACGCGATCGAGCAACTCGACCAGTACTTCGCGGGCGAGCGCACCGAGTTCGACCTCGAGCTCGACCTGCGCGGCACGCAGTTCCAGAAGGACGTGTGGAACGCGCTGCTCACGATCCCGTACGGCGAGACGCGCACCTACGGCGAGATCGCGCGGCAGATCGGCCGGCCGGATCGTGCGCGCGCGGTGGGTGCCGCCAACGGCAGCAACCCCGTTTCGATCATCGTGCCCTGCCACCGCGTGATCGGTTCGGATGGCAGCCTCACCGGCTACGGCGGCGGGCTCCCGCGCAAGCGCTTCCTGCTGGACCTCGAGTCCGGCGTCGGCAGCCTGAACCTCACAGCCTGAATCCGCTCAGTGGGCTATAGCGGCCAGGTCGCCTGGGCGCAGGAGCACCTTCAGCTCGCCCTTTTCGATCCCCGCGAGCCCGCCCTTCTTCATCCGCACCTGGGCGCCCGTGAGGTTGTGCACCGCCATCGAGAAGTCGGGGTCGTGCCCCACGAGCAGGACCTCGTCGAGCCCGGCCGCGAGCTCCTCGGCATCGAACGGACCGCCGGAGAGGCGTTGCTCTACGGACACCTCCACTCCAAGCGGCTCACATGCGAGCCGCGCTGTCTGCTGAGCGCGTACGCGCGGGCTCGCAAGGCACAGCTCCAACTTCACGCCCAGCGCCGCGAGCGCCCGGCCTGCCACCCGCGCCTGCTC
>DATEPK010000014.1:0-6190 GCA_035273245.1 Thermoleophilaceae bacterium | reverse complement strand
CTTGTGCGGCGCATCGGCCGCGTTCTTCATCGCGCCGGTGAGCGCGCACCGGCTGGTCTTCCGCCAGCAGAAGAAGGCGCAGCTGATCGCAAACAGCAACTGGATGGCGATCACCGGGCTCGCCTGCCTCGCGTTGGGTCTCGTAGGGGTGATCCTGCTGATCTCCGACTTTCTGTTCGGCACGCCGGCCGCCGTCATCGCCACCGCCTGCATGGCCGCGCTGTTCGGAGTGCTGTGGTACGTGCTGCCGCTGTCGTGGCTCGCGCGCCAGACGCGGCGCGGCCCGTAGACGGACTCAGCGGCGGACGATCCGGAACTGGGCGTTCACGGGCCGCCCGGTGTTGTGAGCGGAATCGGACGGCACGCCAACCAGGCGGTAGCGGGCCGGTGCGAGCTTGCGGCCGGCCACCCTGCCGCTGAAGTGGAAGTGGTTGGCGCCCGCGGTGCCGGGCCGCGTGAATTGGCCACCGCGAACGGTCACCCAGCGGGTGCAGGCGCGCTTCTTACTGGTGCGAGACGCCGCCTTCCGGCACTTGCCGCCGCTGCTGCGTCCCGCCTTCGCACGCTGAACGGTGAACGCGACGGTGGCGGCCTCGGACAGCTTGTAGGAAACCGTGGTTCCGACAGGGGCGTGGCGTGTGATGCTTGCGCCGCTTCGAGCAGCGGCGAAGACGCGATGGCTGAGCTTCAGGGACCCGAGCGCCGGCTTCGTGTGGTCGGCCACGGCACCAGGCGGTTGCGGCGCGGGCGGGCCAGCCGGCGGCGAGGGCCCGGCGGGGGGCGGCGGGACGAACTCGTATGCGCCGATGTCCGTCGCCGCGCCCACGGTTCGAGAGCTGCCCGCCAGGTCGAGCAGCCCGTTCAGCGGATCGTCCACGCCCGCGTCGATCGTCGGGGAGCCGGCCAGCTCCCGGAAGTCGCCCGCCGCCGCGTTTGCGAAAAGGGGAGCGCCCGTCTGGCCGCCGTTCGTGCCAGCAGGCGTGATCGTGGAGCCGGCGTCGGCGGCTTCCACCGTGGCGTAGTTGGAATGGTCGAGCTGCACGGTGGCCGTGGGGGACGCGATGCCGCTCGTCGACGCCGTCACGTCGAGCGCCCCGCGCGCTATCACGTTCGTGGCCTGGACGGTCGGGGTCGCGCCATTCTGGGCGTGTAGGTCCATGGCGGCAGCTCCCACGCCTGACGCGATCGCCGTGACGTTCCGTAGCACGGGGGTCACGTTGTTTGCCGATCCGTTGAGCGACCATCGAATGGCCGGCGTGCCGTCGGCGCTCGACCAGCACACGCTGTCGATCAGGCTTGCCGGAGCGGGGTCCGGACCCCAAACCCCCGCGACGTCGGGAGTGACGCTGCATGCGGAAAAGTCGGTTGCGCTCGCAATCGTATGCACGCGGACTTGGCGCGCGGTTCCCGGCTCGATGTTCAGAGCGATGTCGTTAGCCGCGCCGCTGTGCTCGATGTCCACCCAGCTCAGGACGGCCTGTGGGTTGTTCACGTCGATCGCTTCCGGAGCATCCGAGAAGATGCGTGGCATCGGCTGTCCGTCCTCGCCGTGCACGTAAACAGCGTTCCCGAGCTCCAGCTGCGTGGATATCGGCGCGCCGGCCGAGCCATAGTCGCCCGGGAGCAGGATCAACTCATCGCCGTCGCCCGAAACGGAAACACCGTGGGTCAGGCTGCATGGGTCCACGGCGGTGCACGCGGCGGCGCCAGAACCCGTCGGGCTGGCATACCGCGTGGTGGCGGCAGCGCTCGACGCGAGTATCAGAGACGCCGCGACAGCAAGAAGAGCGGATAACCGGAGACGAGCCAAGTCTCCGCCCACAGTAAGCCCGCTCTCCCATGCGCGCCACCCCCGACGTGGCTACATGAAGTTCAGGGGTGGATCCGCGAGCGGCGGGTAACAGAACGGCTGGTCGGGGTCGGTCGCTGGATTCCAGACGGAAGACCTCGCTCGAAACCGGCCTCCTTTACAACCGCACTCAGCGGCTAGCGTCCGAGCGTGCGCGTGAACTCGCGTGCGCGCCCGGGGACTTCGCCCAAGAGCTCGCGCACCTCGGCAAGGCCTGCGCGCAGCTCCGCGTCGCCCACCTCCACCGGCATCATCGAATCCTGGAGCTCGGCAAGCTCGGTGTCCGCGTCGCTCACCGCGTCGACGGCATTGTCGATGAACGCCCTCACACCGGTGGATGGCAGGCCCGCAGGGGCCGGGTTGAACGTGCGCGCCGGAAGCCCGTGCCGCTGGGCGAAGCCACTGTGGGTCCGCTTCGCGCGCCCGTACGCGGACTGCACCGGGCCGAACAGCTCTTCCTCGAGACGGTCGGCGGGAGCGGTGGTGAGCAGCTCGTACGCACCGGCGAGGGCGGACAGCGCGGCGGCGATGTCATCGATCGCATCGCCGAGCGTGTCGAGCATTTCCTGCCGGGCTTCGCCTGCGACGTAGGCCATGGGGCGAGAGTAGCTGCCACGCGCGGCCTAACCGCGCAGCCGCCGTGCCTCCGCCAGGCGCGGATCGTCCGGCCGGCCCGAGAGGTTGAGCTCGACGAGGCGCGCGGCCGCCCGCCGCGCCGCTCCCGCCAGCTCCGCAGCCGTGTTCGCGTCGCCCTCGAGCGTGCGGTTGCCCTGCTCCGCCAGCTCGCGGGCGATGTTCTCCACCTCGGCGGCCAAGCGGGCAATCTCGAGTGGCGAATCGGCGGCGGTCGAGAGCGCAGCCTCGAGGCGCTCGGTCCGCGTGGGGTCGTCCTTCGGCAGCCGGGCGGCGTCCAGCACTGGACCGTACGCGCTCAGTTCGCGCTCGGCGAGCGCCAGAGCCTGTTCCCGCAACGCGGGCACTTCTCGCTCGCTGAACGCCGCCGCCATCTCCACGAGTGCCGCCGCGAGCGCCAGCGTCCACGCCGCCGCGCTGCCGCCGCCCGGCGCGGGAGTGCGCGCCGCAACGTCGTCAAGCAGCGTGTTGAAAGGCTTCGAGGCGCTCAGAACGCGAGCGACTATACGGCCGCGGAAGCAACCGGCCGACCCACGGCGCGGCGTCGCAGTCCGCCGCTGCGCGCGGCGAGCGCCAGCCAGATCGTCCCCACGACGAACAGGCCGAGGCTCTCGAGCTGCGCGGCGGTGAGCCCAGCCGCCACGTGGGAGTTGCGCCGCCAGAACTCGACGATGAAGCGCTCGACTCCCGCAAGCACGAGGTAGAGCGCGAACAACACGCCCGGCCGGAAGCGGTCGCGCCAGTGCCACAGGATGAGGGCCACGAAGCCCATCGAGACGGTCTCGTAGATCGGCGTGGGCTGCACTGTCACGCCCGGCGGCGTGGGCGTGGTGCCATGCGGATAGCCCATCGCCCACGGCAGCGAAGACGGCTTGCCATAGTCGCCGTCGCCCGCCACCTGGCAGCCGATCCGCCCGATCGCGTAACCGAGCGGCAGCCCCACAGCGGCGATGTCGACGAGGTGAAGGTTCAGGAAGTCGCGCCAGCGCGCCCACAGCAGAACGGCGATCGCTCCGCCCAGCAGGCCGCCGTACCAGATGAGGCCGGACCCGCCGAACACGTTGCCGAGCAGGCTGCCCTGCAGCGACGAGTGGTTCTGGATCAGGTAATAGCCGCGCGCGCCGATCAGGCCGCCCACCACCGCGGTCACAACCATCTCGTAAGCCCAGTCGGGCGGCTTGCCGAGCTCGACTAGACGGCGCGCCGTGACCAGCCCCCACGCCACGAAGTTGAGCGCGAAGAACACGCCGAACGTCTGGATCGTGACCCCGCCGATGTGGATGTGCGCAAGCACCGGTTACTCCTCCGGATCCCGGACGCCCGGCCGCCGCGCGAGCATCATGACGGCGAGCAACGCGGCAGCGAACGCGATCTGCCCGAAGGTGAGCGCGGTGCCGAGGTTCTTCGCGCCGAACGCGAGCGCCAGCAGGGTGGCGATCACGAAGGCGCCGACCAGAAGCGCGATCTGACGGATCAGCACAAGACGATTTTGGCAGCCCGCGGCGGGAAGCCGCGGACTGCCGCAAATCAGTGGGCTACGCAGCGGCGAGAGCGGGCTGCTCGTCGCTGTAGCGCTCGCCGCGCTCGGCCTTCTCCACCAGCGATGCGGGTGGCTCGAAGCGCTCGCCGTAGCGCTCCGCCAGCTCGCGCGCGCGGGCCACGAAGCCGGCGGGGCCGCCCTCGTAGCCGTTTATGTACTGGAGCACGCCGCCGCTCCAGCCGGGGAAGCCGATGCCGAGGATCGAGCCGATGTTCGCGTCGGCCACCGACTCGATCACGCCCTCGTCGAGGCACTTCACCGCCTCGAGCGACTCGATGAACAGCATGCGCTCCTTGAGGTCCTCGAACGGCACGTCGAGGTTGTCGCCGCCGAAGGCGTCCTTCAGCCCGGGCCACAGCCTCGTCCGCTTGCCGTCCTCGTACTCGTAGAAGCCGGCGCCGGCCAGGCGGCCGCCGCGGTCGAACTCGTCGAGCATGCGGTCGATCACCCGCTCGGCTGGATGGACCACCCAGGTGCCGCCGTCGCGCTCCACCGCCGCCTTGGTGGCGTCGCGGATCTTCCGCGCCAGGTTGAGGTTGAGCTCGTCGCTGAGCTGCAGCACCGGCGCCGGGTAGCCCGCCTGCGACGAGGCCTGCTCGATCGACGGCGCGGGCACGCCCTCCTCGAGCATCCCAACGCCCTCGTTGAGGAACGTCCCGATCACGCGGCTCGTGAAGAAGCCGCGCGAGTCGTTCACCACGATCGGCGTCTTCTTGATGAGCTTGGCCACGTCGAGCGAGCGGTACAGCGTCTCCTCGGAGGTCTGCTCGCCCTTGATGATCTCGAGCAGCGGCATCTTGTCCACCGGGCTGAAGAAGTGCAGCCCGATGAAGTCCGCCGGCCGCGACACGCCCTCGGCCAGCTCTGTGATCGGCAGAGTGGAGGTGTTGGAGGCGATCAGCGCGCCGTCGGCCAGGTGCGGCTCGATCTCGGCGAACACCTCCGCCTTCACCTTCGGGTCCTCGAACACGGCCTCGATCACGAGCTCAGCGCCCGCCGCATCCGCCGGGTCGGCGGTCGGCTTGATGCGGGCGAGCAGCTCATCCGCCTTCTCGCGCGTGGAGCGGCCCTTCTCTATCTGCTTGTCGAGCAGCTTGGCGGAGTAGCTCTTGCCCTTCTCCGCCGCCTCAGCCGACACGTCCTTCAGCACCACCTCGATGCCCGCCTTCGCGCACACGTAGGCGATGCCGGCGCCCATCATGCCGGCGCCCAGCACGACCATCTTCTTCGGCTGGAACTGCTCGATCCCCTCGGGCCGGTCGCGATCGCCGTTCACCTTCTGCATGTCGAAGAAGAACGCCTGGATCATGTTCTTCGACACCTGGCCGCACACGAGGTCCACGAAGTAGCGGCCCTCGATCTCGATCGCATTGTCGAAGTCCACCTGCGAGCCCTCCACGGCCGCGGCCATGATGTGGTGCGGCGCCGGGTAGTTCGCGCCCTTCAGCTGCTTGCGCAGGTTGGCCGGGAACGCCGGCAGGTTCATCGCCAGCTTGGGGTTCGACGGCGTGCCGCCGGGGATCTTGTAGCCCTTCACGTCCCACGGCTGCTGCGCCTCGGGGTTCTCTGCGATCCACTTCTTGGCCGCCGGGATGAGGTCGTCCTGGGTGGCGACGATCTCGTCCACCACGCCCAGCTCCGTGGCCTTGTCCGGCCGCAGCCGCTGGCCCTGAAGGAGCAGCTGCATCAGGGCGTCCACGATGCCGAGCATGCGCACCGTGCGCACCACGCCGCCGCCGCCCGGCAGCAGGCCGAGCTGCACCTCGGGGAAGCCCACGACCGCCTTCGGGTCGTCCACCACCACGCGATGATGCGCGGCGAGGGCGATCTCGAAGCCGCCGCCGAGCGCCGCGCCGTTGAGCGCGGCCACCACGGGCTTGCCGAGCGTCTCGAGCCGGCGCAGCTGCGCCTTGATCTCGCGCACGCCGGCCGCCACCTGCGGCGCGTCCTCGGGCGTGGCCTTGATCAGGTCGTGAAGGTCGCCGCCCGCGAAGAAGGTCTTCTTCGCCGACGTGATCACCACGCCCGTGATGTCGTCCTTCTCGTTCTCGAGGCGCTCCACCGTCTCGGCCATCGAGCGGGCGTATGCCTCGTTCATCGTGTTGGCGGACTGGTTCGGGTCGTCGAGGGTGAGGATGACGACGCCGTCTCCGTCCTTGTCCCAGCGA
>DATEPK010000013.1:0-8121 GCA_035273245.1 Thermoleophilaceae bacterium | reverse complement strand
GACGCTCACGGTGGACCACCTGGCCGCGAAGTACGTCTACTTCTACAGCGGTGATCCGCGTGTCTCGTCCGCCGGCTGCGGCGCGGCGACGCTCAACGTGACCGTGGACCTTCCAGCCGGCAGCGCATCGGCGCCGAGCGTGTCGGACGCCTTCGGCGTGCAGCAGCTGGCGGTGACCGGCAACACCGCGTCCGCGAGCATCCCGTGGACCAACTGCCCCGGCTCGCTGGCGGCGCTCGGCGTGCCTAACCCCGCCGCCACGAGCGCGGCCGACGGCTCGCCGTTCACCGTCCACGCCACGCTCACGATCACGCCGGTCAAGCAGCGCAGCACCGCCGCTCCGCGAATCAAGGTGACGCTCCCGAGGCTCGCGCACATCGCCCGCAGCCGCGCATTCCTTCGCTTCAACGTCCGCTCGAGTGGCCACGGGATGCTCCAGGTTCTTCTCAAGTCGCACTACGTGCGCGGCAGCTACAGCCTCAGGCCCGGCCTCAACCGGCTCAGGCTGCACCTGCCGCGTGGCTTCAAGGGCGGCCGCCACCAGATCGTGTTCCGGGTGTTCTCCACCACCGGGCGGCGCGGCCAGGTTCTGAAGCGGCACGTGCGCATCGCGCTGCATGGCAAGGCGGCGCATCGCAGCTCGAAGAGGCCGCGGCACTTCGCCGCCTAGAATCAGGTCATGTCCTCAGAGGATCCCTTCGGAATCTTCGGCGACCCCGAGGAGCTGCGCCGCCGGATGGCCGAGCTGGCCGAGCAGATGCAGGCCGGCCAGCGCATGACCTGGGCGGACAACGCGATCAAGCTCGCCGTCGACATGACCGTCGCCGGCATCAACCGCCTCAACCTCCAGGGCAACAGCGAGGAGCAGGTGAACGAGCTGCGAAGCGCGATGTCGCGCATCTTTCCCGAGGCCGTCACGCTCGTGCGCGAGGCGCGCGAGGGCTTCGGCACCTAGCCGGTCCGCGCAAGCAGCGCCGGGGCGAGCTCGAGGAGCACGTCCACGAGCAGGTCGACGTCGGCTTCCTGCGTGCGCCAGTTCACGATCGCCGGGCGGAACGCGATCCTGCCCTCGTAGATCGTGGTGCCGGCGAACACGCGGCCGTCGCGCAGCAGCTCGGCGCCGAGCCGCCTGTTCAGCTCGTCGAGCTCCTCCTCCGGCACACCGTCCGGCCGCCAGCGGAAGGTCACCACGTTGAGCTGCTGCTCGGCCAGAAGCTCGAACTCCGGCTCGGCCCGCACGCGCGCCGCCAGATGCGCCGCAATGGTGACGTGGCGCTCCACCATCTCCCGGTAGCCGTCGCGGCCGTAGGCCTTGAGCGTGGCCCACACGCAGAACGCGCGGCCGCGCCGTGATCCCTCGGGGCTGATGTAAGCGGGAGACGGCCGCTCGTCCTCGTCCGCCGGAAGGTAGGCCGCGGACGAGGAGAACGCCCTCACGAGGTAGCGGCGCTCGCGCACGAAGCTGAAGCCGCAGTCGTGCGGCACGTTGAGCCACTTGTGGCCATCGGACGAAACCGACTGCGCGCGCTCAACCCCCTCTGTGAGGTGTCGCGTGCGGGGCGAGAGCCGCGCGAAGAGCCCGAACGCGCCGTCGACGTGGAGCCAGGCGCCGTAGCGTTCGGCGAGATCGGCCATCTCCGCGATCGGGTCGAACGCGGCTGCGTTCGGCTCACCGGCCGTGGCCACGAGAATCCCCGGCGCACCGTCTAGCGCGCGCAGCCCGGCCTCGGGCTCGCCGACGTCGGTGCAGCGCCTCACCGCCGAGCGGCCGGCGCCGAGCAGCCCGAGTGACTTCGTGGCGCTCTGGTGGATGCGGTCGGTGGTGAACACCGGGATGGCCGGAGCGCCGCCGAGGCCGTCCTCGTCGATGTCCAGCCCGTGACGCTCCGCCCACCAGCTGCGCGCAGCGGCGAGGCAGGTGAAGTTGGCCATCGTGCCGCCGGTAACGAGCACGCCGCTGAAGTCGGCCGGGAGCTCGAACAGGTCGCGCAGCCAGTCGGTGGCGATCGCCTCCAGCCGCGCCCCGAGCGGAGATGACGCCCAGAGTCCGCTGTTCTGGTCGAGCGCTGACGTCAGCCAGTCGGCTGCCAGGGCCGCCGGCGTGGTGCCGCCCACCACGAAGTGGAAGAAGCGGCCGCCGCTCGAGCGCGTGGCGTAGCGCTCGCCCATCTCCGCCAGCTCGCGGAGAGGCGCGAGCGTGCCATCGCCGGCGTCGGGCAGGCTGCCGCCGATCGCCTGCACGCCCTGGTCGCTCCCCTCGGGCTGTACCGGGTCCTCGCCGATGCCCGCCACGTAGCCCTGCGCGAGATCAGCCGCCAGCTCGAGCGCCTGCTGCACCTCGCTCAGCTCGGCGTAGGGGTCGGCCATCGGCCGATCCTAACCGGCGTCAGGAGCCCACGCCTGAGCCGGTGGCGCGCCCAGCCTGGGCGCTCACGTAGGCGCGGAAGTCGCGCTCGAACTGCGGCCACCACAGCGGTTCGGGGCCGCCTGGCCTCGGTCGCGGGCCACGCCGGCCGCGTCGCGGCGGGCCGTCATCGCCGCCGCCCTCGTCGGGACCGTCGGGCCGGGAGATCCGCACGAGGGCAAAGGCCACGAACGCGAACCCGATTGCGAAAACGAACACCATCAACAGCAAGGAAACCCCTCCTGCCAGGTTCTTTCACGGAATCCGCTCGCGGTAAACGTTCGATGTCTGCGGTTAGCCTGACAGCGATGAGCGAGATGGCTGAGACGTGGGCGTTCGAGTCGGCCATTCTCGACCGCTGCGCGGAGCGCCGGGAGACGTTCGAATGGGGCACGGCGCTGTTCCGGCTCGACATGGCGCGCGTTCACGATCAGAACCTGCTGCGCCTCGAGCGCGGGTTCGACAGCGTGAGCGCCGAGGAGCTGGCCCGCGAAGCGGATCGCCTTCAGCGGCCGGCTGGGCTCTCGCACCGTAAGGTCGTCGTGCCCCACGAGGCGGTCGGCGAGCGCCTGTCACCCGGCTTCGCCGAGCTGTCATGGCGCAGAGCGCGGCACGTCGTGATGGTGCACCGTGGCGAGGCGCCGGCCCAGCCTTCGCATCCCGTGATCGAGGTCGAGGCTGCGGCGCTGCACGGCCCGCGCGTGCGTGCATTCGAGGAGGACCTCGGCAAGGGCGCCGCCGGCCAGGTGGCCGCTGCGCTCGAGCTCGCGTCGAGCGTGGTGCAGAGCTCGCGCTCGTTCGCCGTGGAGGCCGGCGGCGCGCCCGTGTCCTGGTGCGTGCTGTATCAGGAGGGCGGCATAGGGCAGGTGGAGGACGTGGTCACCGACCCGGCGTACCGCAGGCGTGGCTACGCGAAGGCGGTGGTTGCGGCCGCCACGCGCTGCTCGCTCGAGTCCGGCGACCGCCTCACGTTCCTCGTGGCTGACGACGACGACTGGCCGAAGGAGATGTACGCGCGCCTCGGCTTTGAGCCGATCGGCAGGCGCTACGAGTTCACACGGCTCTAGCGCCGCTGCCGCTTGAACCAGCGCCGCGCGAGCGCGAACACGTGCATGGAGGACTTCAGCACGCCGCTTGCCCTCGTGGCAGCGCGCATGAAATGGCCCTCCTCCGGCATGTCCAGCCCGAAGAAGGTGTTGGCCAGTGCCTTCTCCCCATCCACGAGCAGCTCAGGGAACTTCGGCCGTGGTGAAAGGGCGAACGGCGTGAGCTGCCGCAGACCGCAGTCGCGGCTCGCGAGGAGCTCCTCGGCGTTCAGCTTCTCCGGGTGGTCGGCCGCCGCCACGATGCCGGGGATCTCCTCCATCATGATCGGGACTTGGATGCGCCTCCGGAGGTCCGCGCGCAGCAGGTCCAGCTTGAGGTCGCGGAGCTCGGCGGCGTACTGCTTGGCCAGCGCCTCTCTGTCCTCTGTGACCGGCAGGCCGCGCGCCTCGTATGCCTCGGATGCGAGCCTGCGACCGAGGTCTGAGTCCGGGATAGCCACGTCGGCGAGCCGGGCCGCGAGCGCGCGAATCGCGCCCTCCGGGTCCGAGCCGCCGGTGAGCCGGCGCACCTGACGCTCGTCCACGAGCGCGTCCACCATGCGCGCCACGCCGTCGAGCCGTCCCCACATCCAGTCGTGCAGCCGCCAGCTCTCGCGCAGGAAGCCGCCGAAGTGGCCCAGCGAAGCGCCGCCGAGCACGGGCCGCGGGGCATCCTGGGGCTCGTCGCTGTCCGCGGGCAGGGGCCACTGGTCGTCCGGCTGGATGGCGGTGAGGCTGTAGTCGACCTTGTGGTTGCGGTTGTCCGCGCCGAGCGACTGCAGCCCCACCTCCACCGCCAGCGCGCGCTTCACCACCATCTCCCAGCCTCCGGCGGTCAGGCTCTCCGCCGCGCGCAGCGCGTCGCTCGGGTTCGGGCGATCGTTCACGCGCGCCTCGATCTCGCCGTGGCGCTTGCACACCGCCTTCGCGAACTCCTCCATCGAGAGCGCGCACACGGCCTTCTGCTCGGGCGTCAGCTCCCCGTCCGCCACGAGGTCCGCCAGGTCGTCGAGTACCCATGCGAGCTGTGACAGGTGCTCACGCGTCTCGATCAGGCGCTTCACGATGTTGTGCTCGGCCTGGCTCAGCTCGAGCTCGCCCGCGAAGTCGCGGAGCACCGCGCGCATCAGGCCGCGTGCCTGCTCCACCGCTCCGCGGACGGGGGCGATCCCCCAGCACCAGTGCGCGGGCGTGGCGCACCAATCCGCGAGGGACGCGTCGCTCGACGGGAGCTCGGCGCCCACCGCCTTCACGTCCAGGTAGCGCTCGCAGTACACCGGAAACACCTGCTCGGCGAGCGCGAACAGGTCCGGCCGGCCTTGCACCAGCAGCTTGAGGATGTCCTCCCGGCGACTGCTCTGCCGGTTCAGGTCCGCATCGATGCGCTCGACGTCGTTGGCGAAGGACACGTTCGATGGGAGCGCCATCGCGTGGACGAATGCCTCGGCGAGACCGGGCGGCTTGTCCGTCTGCTTCGGCGCGTCCGGGCGCGGCGTGCCGACGACGTAGACGAGGATTCGTTGCACATCACGCGCGGACGGCGTGCGGTAGATGCCGCGCAGGACGGCCGAGAAGGGCGAGTTGTCCCAGATGCCGCCGTCGATCGCATAGACGGCATGGCCGGTCCGCGCGCGTCCGGACGGCGTGGTGACCACCTGGGCCATCGCCGGGGTGGCCGTGAGGCTGGGACCCTCCGCCAGTGCTTTCGTCGAGTGATCGAGCGGAAGCTCGCTCGGCGCGAAGGCGATCGGGAACGACGCCGTGGTCCGCGCCGCGCGCGCGAGGAGCGCCGCGGCGTCCGGTCCGTCCAGATCCCTCGGAGAGGCCTCAGCCGGGAAGGGCCAGCCGCTCTGCGGCTCTCGCTTCACCACCTTCGCGATTGCGCCGACCAGCTCGTCGCCCAGGAGGCGCTCCGCCGGCCTGTCCACCTGCCGCATGTTCATCCAGAGGCGGTGGTCGCGCGCGGGCACGCCGGAGCCGCAGGTCGTGTAGCCGTAGGCGTCAGTGGCCGTCACGGTCAGCCTCACCTGGGACGACACGCTGGGACGCAGGTGCTCGGTCGCGTTCTCGAGCTTGTGCATCACGTCGGCGCAGCCCGTGAACAGCACGTCCGAGCTGAGCATCGAACTCGGCTCGCCTTCACTGACCACCAGGTTGTCGAGCGAGGCGAGCCCCTGCCACGTGGCCCGTATCGCGTCGGGCCCCGCGCACTCGAGCGACTTCCGGTTCGCCACGACGTACGCGAGCATCGCGCCGTTGATCCCGCCGGCGCTTGTGCCGGCGATCACGTCGGCCATCACCTCGGTGCGCAGCGCGTCGAGCAGCGCCCTGTAGGGCTCGATCTCTGGCGAGTCCGGACGCGCGAAGGCGGAACGGAAGCGATCGAGCTCCTTCGCCACCCCTCCCATCCACACCGCCAGACTCACGCCGCCGTTGAAAACGAGGGCCAGACGCAGTTCCTGGTACATCCCGCGGTCCTGCATAGAGCGACGCTAACGCCTCCGTACGATTCCCGCCGTGAATTCCGATTCGTTCTACGGCCGCGACCTCGCCTACGTGCACGACCAGGCGTTCGGCCATCTGGCGCGCGCGGGCGGCGAGACGCTGCTCAGGCTGCTCGGACGCCAGGGATTTGACAGCGGCCTCGTGGTGGAGCTCGGGTCCGGCAGCGGCATCACCGCCCAGCTCGTCACCGAGAGCGGCTATGACCTGTTCGGCGTCGAGGTGTCGCCCGACCTCGTGGGGATCGCGCGCACGCGCGCGCCGCAGGCGAGCTTCCTCAACGCATCACTGCTCGACGCCGAGCTGCCGCAATGCGTGGCGGTGGCCGCGATCGGCGAGTGCTTCAACTATGCGTTCGACGAACGTGCCGGTGACGAGGCGCTCGGCGTGATCTTCCAGCGCGTGTTCGAGGCGCTCGAGCCGGGCGGGCTGTTTCTCTTCGACATCGCCGAGCCCGGCCGTGAGCGCGGCGGCCCGCGCCGCGACTGGAGCGAGGGGCCGGACTGGATGCTCTGCCTGGAGGCGGCCGAGGATCATTCGGCCCACACGCTCGAGCGCCGCATCACGGTGTTCAGGGAGGCGAACGGCGGTTTCCGCCGCAGCGACGAGCTGCACCGCCTGCGGCTCTACGAGGTACAGGACGTGCTTCACGGCCTCGAGGCCGCGGGGTTTGAGGCGCGCCGTCTTGGCGCCTATGGCAGTGCCGTCCACTTCGGACGGGGCCACTCGGGATTCCTCGCTACTCGCCGCTAGCCCAGTACTGCTCGGCCTCGGACTCCATCTTCTCGAGCCGCGTGTAGTAGTCCGCGAACTCGTTCAGATGGGCGAGCGCGATCTTGCCTGTGGTGACCGCGTCGTCGTCGGTCACGTTGGTGGCCGGGTCCTGCCTGCCGTGCTCGAGCTCCACGTCCATGCCCATCCGGAACTGCTCGACGTCGAACGGAGCGTTTGACCAGTCGATGCCGATCTTCTCGCCCACCTCGCGGGCCTCGTCTGCCGTGAATCTCTGCCCTTCGCTCATGCCGCCAGTGCCTCCAGCACCACGTCGTCGTGCGTCTTCGGCGACACCTTCGGGAACACGTGGGTGACCCTGCCGCCGCCGTCGATCACGAACGTGGTGCGCTCGTTGCCCCAGTACTTGCGCCCGTACATCGACTTCTCCGCCCACACGCCGTACGCGTCCGCGAGCTTGTGGCCCTCGTCCGACAGCAGCGTGAACGGCAGGTCGTACTTGTCGGCGAACTTGCGAAGCGCCTTCGGCTCGTCGGGCGACACGCCCAGCACCACCGCGCCGGCAGCCTCGTACTCGCCGCCGCGGTCGCGGATGCCGCACGCCTGCGTCGTGCAGCCGGGCGTGTCCGCCTTTGGATAGAAGTAGAGGACGACCGTCCTGCCCTTGAAGTCGGACAGGTTGACGGTCTCGCCGTCCTGGTTGCGCAGGGCGAAGTCCGGAGCCTTGTCTCCGACTCCGATCATTTGAGCAGCCGCGACAGGCGGCGGTCCTTGAGCACCCGCCCGCCTGTCTGCTCGGCAGGGCAGTACGTGGTTACGTGGTCCTTGAAGAACACGGCGCAGAGTGTCTCACCGCAGCGGGGGCAGGGCTCGCCGGTATGGCGGTGCACCTTGAGCGGCATCGGCGCCTTGTCTGGCAGGGACTCGCCCACCACCTCCTCGTAGTAAGCGAGGGTGCGGCCCAGCACCTCTTCGATCGCGCTGTGCAGGCGGGCCACCTGCTCCTCGTCCAACTGGTTGCCCTGCGCGAACGGCGAGAGCTCCGCCTCCCACAGGATCTCGTCCACCCAGGAACGCCCGATGCCGGCGATCACGCGCTGGTCGCGCAGCAGCGGATGGAGGTGGCGCGGCTGATCGATCAACTCGGCGAACTGCGCGAGGGGCGGCGGCGGCCAGGCCTCCGGCCCCAGCGTGGCGATGGCCTCGTCCTCGTCCAGCTCGTCGGTGGGAAGCAGCTTGGCCCACGCTCGTTGCTGTGTGCCGAACTCGCGCAGGCGCAGCTCGCGCCCGTCGTCCACACGCACCAGGATGCGCGAGCGCTTGTCACGCAGCGATGCCCGCTTGTCGAATAGCTGCAGCCGCCCGGCCGACATCAGGTGGATCAGCAGCGAGAGGTCG
>DATEPK010000012.1:0-4249 GCA_035273245.1 Thermoleophilaceae bacterium | reverse complement strand
TTCTTCGTCGGCGGCCTGATCGCGAACATGATGGAGGCCTCCGGCGGGCGCTTCCCGCCCGGGCACTTCAAGACGCACGACGACGCCGGCGTGGACGTGTTCATCGGCAAGCGGAACAAGAAGTATCCGAAGCCGGACGGCAAGCTCACGTTCGACAAGCTGTCGTCTGTGTTCGCGAGCGGCAACGCCACGCGCGACGATGCTCCGAACCACATTCGCATCCAGAAGAACGTGCCGCTGGCGCTCGCCACGATGTGGGAGAACATGTGCCCGGCTCAGGTGTACTCGGTGCCCGATGAGGTGAAGGACCAGATCGCACAGAACGGCGGGCTGGCGGAGGACACGCTCGTGGACCTCCAGATCACGCCGTCGAACTGCGTGCAGTGCGGGGCGATCACGGCCAAGGGCGGCCGGCTAACGCCGCCCGAGGGCGGCGACGGGCCCAACTACCAGCAGACGTAAGTGCCGCGCGCACATCCGATCCGGCGGGCTGCTGTGGTTGGCGCTGGGTCGTTTGGGACCGCTGTGGCTGTGCTGCTCGAGCGTGGCGGAGTGCGCACTTCGCTTCTGTGCCATACCGAGGAGCAGGCGCGGGAACTTGCGGGCAAGCGCGAAAATGTGCGCTATTTGCAGGGAGTTAAGCTCGCTCATCGGATCAACGTGCGGGCGTTCGGAAGCGAGGACGATCAGTCTTCGCGTGCCGATCTGATCCTGCTGGCGGTGCCGTCGCAGGGCCTCGGCGAGGCGATCGACAGGCTGGCGCGCCGCGGCGTGCCCGAGCGCGCGTACGTGGTGTCGCTCGCCAAGGGCCTCGTTCCGCCGGACGGCACGCCGCCCACGGTGGCGCTCGAGCAGGTGTTCGGCGCCGAGCGCGTGGGCTGCGTGGGCGGGCCCGCTCACGCGCGCGAGATGGTGGAGTCGGGCGCCGGCCTGGTTTGTGCGTCCCACTCGGCGGCGCTCGCGAACGAGGTGGCGCAGGTGTTCCAGAACGCGGGCGTGGTGTGCGAGGTGTCCTCCGATCCAGTGGGTGTGGAGCTGGCGGGCTGCGCCAAGAACGCCGCCGCGCTGGCCAGCGGCGCCACCGAGGCACAGGGCCTGAACGCGGCGGGCATGGCCGCCGCAGACATCTTCAGCGAGGTGACCGCGCTCGCTCGCTCCTACGGCGCGCAGCGCAAGACGTTCATCGGCCGTGCCGGCATCGGAGACCTCGTGGCCACGGCGCTCGCACCCACCTCGCGCAACCGCAGCGCCGGCGAGCTGCTCGCGGACGGAGTGCCGGGATCGGAGATCCCGGAGCGGCTCGGCCAGGCGGCGGAGGCCCTCGAGACGGTGCCGCTTCTCGCCCGCGCGATTCAGCGCGCCGGCGTGGAGGCGCCCGTCACCTCGGCGCTCGCACGCCTCATCGAGGGCTCGCTGCCACTCGAGGAGTGGGTGGCGCTCGTGCGGGCGCGCCAGCCCGAGCCCGCGCGCTTCGCCGGCAGCTGGCTGCGGCGCTTCTTCACGCGCCGCCGGCAGCGCCGCAACGCGCGCCGATAGCCGGCCCAGGCACGCAAATACCGCGTTTGAGTTCTTTAGCGCGGATTTGCAGGACTAAACGGATGTCGTAGCAGCGCGCTTGGAGCCCGGCTGTTTGCGCGAGCGCGAGGCTCGTGTTCCCATCGGCAGATCTGCTGGTTCTGACAAGCCGACTCGACCGGGGGTGAATCGCATGGGCGTCAGCTGGGGTTAGTCGAGAACGTGCGGCGGCGCGCGCCCGCCAAACGGGGGGTGCGCGCCGTCCGTTTCGAACGGAATACCGCGCTTGAGTGATCCGCGCTTACTAAAGCGTGGTTTTGCAGGAATAAACGTTTGTTCGACGCGGGCTGCTTGAGCGATTTTCGTGGGTTTGGACGTTTGTACGACTTGCGCCTGCGCGCCAGCCGTGTTCCCATCGGGCCATCTGCTGGTCGACGACACCAAACCGACAGGGGGGTGGAGCCCATGCGCATCACCTGGGGCTAAACGCTTACAACGGTCGCGCCTTCGAGCCGCTTCTGGCTCGCTCGAAGACGCAGACCGCTTCGAACGACACGAGGGCGGCCGTCAAATGACGGCCGCCCTCACCCTTCTCCGGGAGGAGCGCTCCGCACGTCGCTTCTTCTTCGCCCACACGCAATCGTCACTGGGCACCGGCGCCGCCTACGTGGCCCTGCTGGTACTGGCGTACCAGAAGTTCCACTCGCCCTGGGCGGTCACCCTGATACTTCTGGCCGACTTCCTGCCCGCCACGCTGATCGGCCCCATTCTCGGCGCCGCCGTGGATCGCTTCGGGCGCCGCCGCTGCGCGGTCATCGCCGACGTGCTGCGCGCCGCGGTGTTCATCGGGCTCGGCGTGGCCTCGAGCTTCGCGCTGATCGTCGGCCTCGCGCTGCTGGCCGGCGTGGGCACCGCGCTGTTCAAGCCCGCCATCCTCGCCGGGCTGCCGAGCATGGTCAGCGAGCGGAACCTGCCCCCCGCCACGACGCTCTATGGAGCGGTGAACGATCTCGGCAACACCGCCGGCCCGGCGATTGCCGCCGCCGTCCTGGCTGTGGCCGGTGCGTCCACGGCGATGCTCCTGAACGGGGCGACGTTCGCGCTGTCGGCGCTCGTGCTCAGCGGCATCGACTTCGGCGGCGTCGTCCGCAGCGGCCGCGACGAAAGCGGGCGCTGCCCGTCCCTGCTGGCGCAGGCCCGGGAAGGTCTCGGCATCACCGCAAAGCTCCCGGCGCTCCGCAGCCTTCTCATCGGCTCCACGATCGCGATGCTGTCGGCGGGCATGATGAACGTGGCCGAGCTCCCGCTCGCGAAGTTCACTCTCCACGCCGGCAATCTCGGCTACTCCGCACTCGTGGCCGTCGCCGGGCTGGGCATCGTCGCCGGGTCGCTTCCAGCCATGTCCGGCGGCAGCTCGCAGCGGCTCAAGCGGCGCTACCTCGTCGGGCTCCTGGCGATGGCGGCGGGGATGATCGCCGCCGGGCTCGCGCCGGCATTCATCTTCGTGGCGGTGATGTTCGCCGTCACCGGCAGCGCCAACGGCGTGGCCTCCGCCAACGAGCAGCTGCTCGTGCAGCGAAGCGCACCTGAAGACGCCCTCGGGCGCGTGTTCGGCGTGAAGGCCACCATGATCTCGGCGGCGTTCGGCCTCGCCTTCGTAAGCGGCGGCGCGCTCGCATCGGTGGCGGGCCCGCGCGCGGTCTTCATCGCAGGCGGCGCGGGCGTGCTCTGCGCCTGCATCTGGTCGGCTCGTGCGCTGCGGGGCGAGTGGGCTGAGCCGGCTCCGGCGCCCGTCCGCCAGGCCGCAACGGCGTCCGTCTAAGAGGACACGCTCAGCGTGGTGGCACCCGCGCTTGGCGCCGGCGCCAGCCCGGGAGCGGAGCCTCCACGAGACATGCAGACCTCGAGCGCGGCCACCACCTGCGGGCAGAACTGCGTCCACGCGTTGCGGCGGATCTCGGCGGCCGCGACCTCCTGTGACAGAGCGCGCCGGTATGGACGGTCGCTCGTCATGGCGTCGAAGGCGTCAGCAACGGTGAGGATGCGGGCTGCGAGCGGGATCTCCTCGCCGCGCAGGCCGTCCGGATAGCCCTTGCCATCGAAGCGCTCGTGGTGGTTGCGGGCCATGTCCCGCACGATCGGCGGGAGCTCGAGCTCGTCGAGGATGTAGCTCGAGATCTCCGGGTGGCGCCGCATCTCCTCGAACTCGTCTGTGTCCAGCCGGCCCGGCTTCAGCAGGATGCGGTCGGGGATTCCGATCTTGCCGATGTCGTGGATCACGGCGCCCACCTCCACGGCCTGCAGCTCCTCCTCGCCGAAGCCGAGCTGCCGCGCGAGCATCAGCGCGTACTCGGCCACTCGCTCGGTGTGGCCGCCGGTGTATGGGTCCTTCGCCTCGATCGTGCGCGCAAGCGAGGTGATCGTGGAGAGGTAAGCGCGCTTCGTGCGCTCGAGCAGCTCCTCGTTCTCGCCCAGCGCCACGCGCAGCTGCTCGTTGGCGGCCTCCAGGTCGTGGTGGGTCGCGCGCAGGGCCTCGACGCTCGTGCGGGAACGGCGCAGGTACTGCTTCTGCGTTCCCCACACGAGCAGGAGCGGCACGCCGAAGATCACGAACGCCGACCCGCCAAGCGCGCGCTCCGCCGCCACGAACGTGCCTGCCATCGCTCCGGCGGCGAGGTTGTGCATCCAGAGCCAGGCCGCTCGCTCGCGCCAGGCGGCGATGGGGCTGATGCCC
>DATEPK010000011.1:0-9524 GCA_035273245.1 Thermoleophilaceae bacterium | reverse complement strand
GACGGCCGACGCTGTCGTCCGCTTTCAGGGCGGCAACAACGCCGGCCACACGATCGTGCGCGGCGACGAGGTCTACAAGTTCCACCTCGTTCCATCGGGGATCCTGTACCCCGGCAAGCAGTGCCTGATCGGCAACGGCGTTGTTGTGGATCCCAAGGTGATCACCTCGGAGCTCGAGGAGCTCCGCCACCGCGGGATCGATACGAGCGGCCTTCGCATCTCCGCGAACGCGCACCTGATCATGCCGTACCACCTGCTGCTCGACCATGCGGGCGAGACCCGACTCGGCAAGCTGCAAATCGGCACCACGCGCCGCGGCATTGGTCCCTGCTACGCGGACAAGGCGGCCCGCCTCGGAATCCGCATGCAGGACCTGCTCGACGAGAAGATTCTCAAGCAGAAGATCACCGCGGCAATGGAGCCGAAGCGCCTGTCCCTGCGGCCGTACGCAAAGGACCCGTCACTCGACCTTCACGCGATGACCGAGGAGTACCGCACCCTCGGCCACCGGCTCGAGCCGTTCATCGCCGACACCCAGCGGATCGTGTGGGACGCGCTCGACAATGACGGCCTCGTGCTGTTCGAAGGCGCGCAGGGCACGCTGCTCGACATCGATCACGGCACCTATCCGTTCGTCACATCGTCGAACCCGATCGCGGGCGCGGCGTGCGTGGGCGCCGGCGTGGGGCCGAAGGACATCGACGATGTGTGGGGCATCGCCAAGGCATACGTCACGCGGGTGGGCGCCGGCCCGTTCCCGACCGAGCTCGAGGACGAGATGGGCGACCGTCTGCGCGAGGCGGGCGGTGAGTTCGGCACCACCACCGGACGTGCCCGGCGCTGCGGCTGGCTCGACCTCGTGGCGCTCCGCTACGCCGTGCGCCTGAACGGCCTCACGGGACTCGTGATCACGAAGCTGGACGTCCTCACCGGGATCGACCCGCTGCCGGTCGGCACGGAGTACACGGGACCCGAGGGCGCGAGGTTCCGCGACTTCCCGTACCACCAGTCGATCGTCCACAAGGTCACCGGCAGCTACACCGAGCTGGCCGGCTGGCACGAGGACATCACGGGCGCCCGCAGCATGGACGACCTGCCTCAGGCCGCGCAGGACTATCTCGCCTTCATCGAGGAGTTCCTCGGCATCCCGGTGGTGCTCGTCGGCGTGGGCCCTGGACGTGACCAGATGATCTGGACCGAGGCCGCTCGGCGCGTCCAGCAGGCGGCCGTCTAGCGCGGCAGAACGACCTCTTCGCCGCGGCGCAGCAGCCGCAGCGTCACCGCGAGCGCGCCCATCAGGGCGGTGAAGATCAGCCCGATCTGGACGCTCAAGAGGCCACGCTCGGTCCAGTACACGTCCTCGAGCTCGAGCAGGAGCGCCGACTCGTCAAGCGTCATGCCCATGCCCGCGCCGAAGGCGAGCGCGAGGCGCGATCGCACGCGCTCGTCCCGCACGAGCAGCGCCGCGGAGCCTGAGGCGAACGCGAGCGATATGCCGGGCACGAAGTGATGGATGTGCCGGTCCCCGACCACAAGGTTGCGGAACGGCCCGACCGTCCTGCGCCCGCGCAGCGCGTATGCGAGCGCGCGAGAGCCGACGAACGCCAGGAGAAACGAGGAGAACAGGTTGAGCAGCGCGCGTTCGTGGATCGAGACCTCCTGATAGCCGGCACGGGCCACTGCCACCGTGTCCGCCGCCGCCTCGCCCGCAGCGAGGAGCACGTCGTCGGTCTCCTGCGGCAGCGGCGTCTCGCCGCGGCGCCACACGCGTCCGTATTCGGCAGCCCCGGCCGCCAGCGTGGTGAGCAAAGCCACGCCCGCGAGCACCTGCGTTCGCCGCTCGGCTCGACGGCGCCGAGCGCGCCTGCCGGGCGGAAAGTCCACCAGCCTCAACGCCACTGCTCGAGGAGCTCGCTGTCCTCGACCTGGCGCACTGCCCTGGCCGGGACACCCATCACAAGGGTGCGCGGCTCCACGTTGCGCGTGACGAGCGCGCCCGCCGCCACGAAGGCCTCCTCCCCGATTTCGATGCCGGGCAGAAGGATCGATCCGGCGCCCACGCGGCAGGCGCGCCGCAGCGTCGCGCCACGCAGATCGAAGTCCGGTTCGTGGCGCCCCATGAAGTTGTCGTTCGTGGTGGTCACGCAGGGTGCGACGAACGCATCGTCCTCAACGACGGTGAACGCCGTGAGATAGCTGCCCGTCTGCACCTTCACGCGCGCGCCGATCGTTACGTCATTGTCCACCGCCACGCCCGAACCCACGACGGAGTTCTCCCCCACCACCGAGCGCTCGCGCACATGCGCGCGGTCGCCCACAACGGCGCCCGGCAGCACACGCGCGCCCGAATGCACAATGGCGTTGGCTCCCACCGTCACGCCCGCGCCGAGCTCGAGAGGCGGCAGCTCCGCGCGCGACGCGGTGGAGGCCGGACCGAGCGCCAGCGGCTTGCCGAGCACGGCGCCGTCCTGTATCCGCACGCCCTCGCCGATCACCGTGCCGTCGTGAATCACGACGTTGCCGCCCACCCAGGCGCTGTCGGGCAGCTTTACGGCGTCGCCGACGAGAAGCCCCGGCGCGCGCTCAGACCGGCGCAGCACGCGAGCTCCCCTCGAGCGACCGCTGCAGCGCCTCGAGGACGCGGACCACGCGGAGCCCGCTCTCGCCGCCCGAGCGGGGCTCGCCCCCGTCGGCGATCCGCTCGATGAAGTGGCGGCACTCGATCCGCAGCGGCTCCTCATTCGACACATGGGGCGACCAGATGTCGCCCGAGCGCGTGACGTACTCGCCGTAGGACTCGAACTTCTGGTCGAAGCCCTTGTCGTACACCGTGACCTTGCGCTCGATCTCCATGTCGTCGAACGTGGCCATCCGCTTCGACCCGACCACCGTGAAGCGGCGCTCCTTGTGCGGGTCGAGCCACGACAGGTGCAGATGCGCCGCGAGCCCGGACGGGAAGCGGAGGTAGCAGAACACCACGTCCTCGATGCCCGGCTGCATGTAGCTCTCGCCGAACGCCTGGCAGTCGCTCGGCTCCTCGCCGCCCGCGAGGTGGAGCAGCACGGACACGTCATGGGCGCCAAGACTCCAAAGCGCGTTCTCGTCGGGTCGCAGCTTGCCCAGATTCAACCGGTTGGAGTACAGGTAGTAGATGTCGCCGAGCTCGCCGCTCTCGGCGATCTCCTTGAGCTTCTCCACTCCGGGGTGGTACTCGAGCAGGTGCCCCACCATGAGCACACGGCCCGCCTCGCGCGCAGCCGCGACCACCTGCTCGGCCTCGGCCACCGACTGCGCGAGCGGCTTCTCCACGAAGCAGTGCTTGCCTGCGCCGAGCACCCGCACCGCAAGCGGCGAGTGCGTGGGCACGTGCGTGGCCACCACCACCGCGTCGAGATCCGCGTCCTCGAGCAGCTCGTCGAGATCGCCGGAAACGCGCGCGTCCGGGAACGACGGCGCCCAGCGCTCGCGCGCCTCCTGCGACTGGTCGCAGATCCAACGCAGCTCGGCTCCCGGCAGGCGGTCGAAGTTACGTGCGAGGTTCGGCCCCCAGTACCCCAGGCCAACCACGCCGACGCGGATGCTCATCCGGCCGGAGTGTATGCGTCGAGCACGTCGCAGATGCGCTCCGCCGCGTGCCCGCCGCCGTAGAGCTCGGGCCGATCGCCCGCCGGCGGCGAACGATCGAGGGCCGCGAGCGCTGCCTCACGGTCGAGATCCACGAGCACGTTCCAGCCCTGCTCCACGGTCTCCACCCACTCCGTGGTCGCGCGCAGCGTTATGCAGGGCGTGCCGAGCAGGTACGCCTCCTTCTGGACGCCGCCGGAGTCCGTGAGGATCGCGCGGGCGTGGCGGGCGAGCTTGAGGAAGTCGAGGTAGCCGAGCGGAGCCGTCACCGCGAGCCGCGGGGCGGACATCAGCCGCTCGAGGAGCCCCGCAGCCTCGAGCCGTACGCGCGTCCGCGGGTGGAGCGGGAAGATGGCCGCGCCGGGCAGCGCTTCCAGCAGCTCCACGAGCCGCCGGAGCCGCTCCGGATCGTCCACGTTGCCGGCGCGATGCGCGGTGACGAGCAGGTACTCGCCCGGCGCGGCGCCGTAGCGCTCAAGTGCGTCCGAGCGCTCCTCCGCCACAGACGCGAAGTCGAGCGACACGTCCGCCATCACGTCGCCCACGAGCTCCACCTGGCCGTGCGCGCCCTCCCGCTCGAGGTTCGACACCGCCGTGGGCGTCGAACAGAGCAGAAGCTCGCTCGCGTGGTCGGTCAGAACGCGGTTGAGCTCCTCGGGCATCGACCAGTCCCCCGAGCGCATGCCCGCCTCCACGTGCGCCACCGGAATCCGCAGCTGCGCCGCCGCGAGCGCGCCGGCGAGCGTGGAATTCGTGTCGCCGTAGACGAGCACCAGGTCCGGCGCCCATTCGCGCAGCACGGGCTCCAACGCGGCGAGCATGCGCGCGGTCTGCTCAGCAGCGCTGCCCGACCCAACCCCCAGCTCGCGGTCGGGGGCCGGAACGCCGAGCTCGTCGAAGAAGATCCGGGACAGCTCGTCGTCATAGTGCTGACCCGTGTGCACGAGGAGCTCCTCGTGGGCGCGGCGAATCCTCCGAGAGACCGCTGCCGCTTTCACGAACTGCGGTCGATTACCGACGATAGTGGCGATTCTCACTATGGCGGAAGTCGTCAACCAGGCTTAGAATGGAAAGCAGGATGAGAAGGATGCTCATCGGGGGAGCGGTCGAGGCGGCCGCAGTGGCAGCGGGCGTAGCGCGCCATGTGATCTGGTACCTCAGCTACCAGATGGACGGCACGACCCACGAAGAGCTGCGCGGCTAGGACGCGCGTCCGAGCTCCTGTTCAACGTGCTGCCGGAAGGCCGCCGCGGCCGCCAGGGTGCGCTCGCCCGGCTCGCCGAAGTCGCGGTCCTCGATCGTGCCCACCGGCTGCACCTCGCGGATGCTCGAGGCCACGAACGCCTCGCTAGCGTCGAGCAGATCGTCCGTCGTGCACGACCGCTCCACCGCGTCCGTCAACCGCATGACCCTGTCGCGCGTGATCGAAGCCAGGATGTGGTCGGAAAGCGGTGGCGTGCAAAGCTGCCCGTCCCCCGCCACCCAGAAGATCGACGAGGTGGGCAGCTCGAGCACGCGCCCGTGCGGCGTGACGAGCAGCGCGTCGTCGAAGCCTCGTTCCCTGGCGATCCGGCTCGCGAGCATGTTCGCGGCGTAGGACAGCGACTTCACGCCGTCGAGGATCCGCGTGGGCGAGTAGGTGACGAAGGCCAGGCGAGCCCGCTCTGGGTACTCGATGAGAGGCTCGGTCATCACGAGCCGCCGCCCTCCGCGCGTGATCACGATCCGCAACGCGCCCGTGAACGAGCCGCCCCCGCGCCGCTCGACCAGATCCGCGATCTCCGCCTCGAGCTCGGCACGTGCCACCGGCACCTCGAGGTGCAGGTTCTTTGCGGAACGCTCGAGCCGGTCGAGGTGATCGGCCGTGGCAAAGGCCCTGCCCTCGTAGACGCGGATCGCCTCGAAGATCCCGTCGCCGCGCAAAAAGCCGTCGTCGAGCACCGGGATCGACGTCTCGGCCGCGGGCGCAACCGTGCCATCGAGGCAGGCGAGCTCGGCGGTCGAGACTGCGCTGGGGGTCCGCGTCACGTCCGAAACCCTATAAGGGCCGAGCGGGCGGCCCGGCGCGGGGAGCGATCAGGCGGCGAGACTGAGCTCGTGCGAGGCTTCGACCTCGCGAGCGATGCGAGCCAGCGCCGCGTTCAGCATCCCCGCGCCGAGCAGGCCCTCGGTGGCGCCGGAGAGGATTCGGCCGAAGAGGCCGCCCCGGCTGCGCACGGTGACCCACGCCCGCAGCTCAACATGCGAATCCAGCGACTCCACGTCGTACTTGACGTCGATCTCAATGGGTCCCGTAGCGGTGAGCAGGAGGCGCTGCTCGTCCGCCCGGATGACCTCGATGTCGAAGGCGAGCTCGCGGCCGGCCAGTCTGCCCGTCACGCGGGCCTTGCTGCCGGTGGTGAGCCTTCCGCCGTCGATGCGCTCGACCTCGAAGTCGATCGGTGACCAACGCACCGCGGCTTCGGGGTCCGTGAGCACGTCGAGGATCTGCTCGGGTCGTGCCTGGACAGTGGTGGATGTTTGCCACGTGGCCATTTGAGATCTCCGTGCGCGTGGGCCTTGGTGAGTACCGCTGGTTGTGCTGAGGACGTCGGGGTAGTCAGCCGTTTAGACCAACTGACGAGCACATACTCATCGCTGCCGCCTCCCGGATCGATACGGCGAGCCAGCGTCTGGCCGTGGGGCTAGCCGAACCAGCGGCGAGCGCCCTCAGGCACTCGTGGGAACGCTGCCCGCCGTGTGGCGGATCGCCTGCCGCGCGTCTCGCTCGGAACGGAAGGCTTCCGCCCGCCTGATGCGGCCGCCCTCCATGTGAAGAACCCAGATACCGGGCGAGTCGGCGAAGCCGCGTCCGGCGCGCAGTACCCGCACACGGCCGACCGCCAGGATCTGGCCGGGCGACACCTCCACAGCGCGCTGCAGCGGCACCTCCAGCTGCTCCGCGCCTCGACGCCAGCGGGTGAAGACCTCACGCAGCCCTTCATGCCCCTCGTACACGCGCGAATCGAGCGCGGAGCGCCATTCGAGGTTGGGATGCACGCAGGCGAGAATGCCCTCGAGGTCGTCAGCAGCCCAGCACGCAAACATCCGCGAGACGACAGCCAGATCGTCGCGAGTCACAGTGCTGACACTACTCCTAAGTGCCCGCCGGGGAAACCCCCTTCGCTTGCGCCACAAATCCGCGGACGTCCGCCGCCGGCTCCGAGTACGCATCACCGAGCGCTTCCTCCATCGCCTGCATGTAATCGGTCATCCAGGAGGGGAACTCGTAGTCGATCGCGTGGAGGAACTCGAGCGTGGCCGCGAGACGCATGTCCGCGATCGAGGGGCTGTCGCCACCGATGAACTTCTTGCCGTCGAGGAAGAAGGAGCGATAGGCGTCGAGCGGCTCCCGCAGGGCGTCAATCGCGTCCTGCTGGGCCTTCGCCTTCACGGCGTCGTCCGCCTCCGAGGTGGCCGCCTCGCCGGGGTACTGCGGGAAGCCAAGCGCCGGGTACGTCGCGCGCGCAAGCAGCGGATAGAGCGTGCCGATCAAATAGAACATCGCGCTGTCCACCATCGCCCGCTCGCCAGGGTCGGTCGGGTAGAACCGGTCGAGCCCGTGGCGGTTGCAGAGGTACTGCATGATCGCGCAGCTCTCCCACAGCGAGCCGCGCGGCAGGCCGGCCTCTTCGAGCATTGGCGTGAGGTGCGCCGGATCCTTGGCCAGGAACTCGGGCGTGGTGGTCTGACCCCACACGTTCACTTCCTCGAAATCGAGCCCCGCCGCCCTCACGAAGATCCTCACGCAGAGGTTGTTCACGCTCGGCTGGAGGATGTTCAGCGTGTTCGCCGCCATGTGCCCCTCACTTTCTGTTGCTCGCCTGCTCGACGAGCTTCGACTTGTACTCGCTGCGCCCGAGACTCCCCCACGGGACCAGCTCCACCTCGGTCTGCACGACCAGCACGTTGCGCAGTCTCTCTCGAATTGACTCGGCGAGATGCGAATTTCTTTCGCTCCCGCGCGCAAGCTCGACGCTCACGGGAAGCGGCGGCTCCTGCTTCACGCCGGCCGCCCGTGGCCTCACGCGGATGTGGCCGCTCACCTCGGGCACGAAGCTGCTGACGACCTCGCGGATCGCCGAGGGAAACACGTTCACCCCGCGGACGATCAGCATGTCGTCGGTGCGGCCCAGGCAGCGGATGCGCGGGCTCGTGCGGCCGCAGGCGCACGGGCTCGTCCACAGCCGAACGTGGTCGCGCGTGCGGAAGCGCAGGAGCGGCGCCGCCCGATGCCTGAGGTGGGTGAGCACCAGCTCGCCGGTCGCGCCGTCCTCGAGTGAGACCGGCGCCTCGGTGTCCGGGTCGATCAGCTCCGCGTGGACGAAGCCACGCGCGCCGAGGTGCATGCCATTCTGCTCCTCGCACTCGCCCCAGAGCGACACCCCGATGTCGCCGATCCCCATCGCCTCCGTCACCCGCGCGCCCCAGCCCTCTTCGAGCTTCGCGCGGAAGGCCGGCTCGCCGCCGCCCGGCTCGCCGGCGACGAGCACCCGCTCCACGCTCGAGCCCCTCAGGTCGAGGTGCTGCTCGATCAGATACGCGGCGTAGGAGGGCGTGAGCACCGCGGCCTCCGGCTTGAGTAGGTCGATGGCGCGGAGCAGCCGCTCGGTGTTGCCCGTTCCCACCGGGATATGGCTGAGACCGAGCCGCTCGAATGACGCGAGGGCGGCTCCGGCCACGAACGGTCCGGCGTTGTAGGTCGAGACGATTCGCTGCCCCGGCGCGACGCCGGACGCCGAGTAGCTGCGCGCGGACCCGGCGATCCAGTTCTCGAGGTCGCCTTTCGTGAGCGGGATGTAGCTCGGCGTGCCGGTGGTGCCACTCGTGGAATAGATGCGGACGATCTGCTCGCGTTCCACGCACAGGTGCGTGCCGATGGGGTTCTCGCGCGTGCAGGTGTCGCGGATCTCCTGCTTGCTCGTGAGCGGCAGCCGCCCGATTTCGGCGAGGCCGCCGGTGGTGTCAGCGCCAGCCAGCTTCTCTCGATAGAAGGACGAACGGTCGAGAAGGTAATCGAGCTGTGCGCGATAGCTCGCGTCGTCGAGAGCCAGCTGCTCTTCCCACGGCAGCGTCTCGACGTCCGGCTCGAACATCACTCCCGCTCGTACTCGACCGCTTCCTCCGCCGCCGCGGCCATCGTGAAGCCGATCGGCAGCTCCCGCTCCTCGGCGAGATGGGCGAGCAGGCCCGCGGTGCGGGCGAGGATCGGCACCGCCTTAACGGTCGAGCGCGGGAAGCCTAGGTCGAGCATCACCGCCGCGATCGGCATCGACACGTTCATGACGAGCGGCCTGCCCCACACCTCAGCGGCCGCGTCCCTGAACGCACGTGCCAGCGTCACGTGCGCGCCGCTCACGCCACGCTCGTCGGCGAGCTCGAGGATGCGCTCGGCGCGCGGATCCACCGGGCGATGCACCGGGTGGCCGAAACCCGGAAGGCGCTCGCCGGAGTCATGGATCTCGCGTGCGATCTCGTGCACGCCACCTCGCGCATGGGCGGCGGCGAGCAGGTCGGCACACAGTTCCGCCGTGCCGAGAATCACCGGCCCGCAGCCGAGAATGCCCGCGGCGACGGCACCCTGCAGCGAGCCCGGATCTGCGGCCAGCGTCATCCGCGCCGCCACGTTCGTGGGCATCATCCCGTGCTCGGCGATGGCCACGAGCAGCAGGTCGAGGAAGTAGCGCTGCTCCTCGGTGGGCTCCGAGCCGGTGAGCAGAAGATGGAAGTACTCGGTGAAGCTCAGCGACCCCATGAGCTCTCCCGTGAGGTCGCGCCCCCGCACCTCAACGCGGTCAGGGTACGCCTGACTGATGCGAGTCATGGGCATCGGAGCCGAAGCGTAACGGGCGATTGCGTTG
>DATEPK010000010.1:0-8980 GCA_035273245.1 Thermoleophilaceae bacterium | reverse complement strand
TCTCCTCGTCGGAGAGGCCCGAGCCGGCCTTGATCTCGATCTTCTGCTCCTTGCCCGTGCCGAGGTCCTTCGCCGACACGTTGAGGATGCCGTTCGCGTCGATGTCGAACGTGACCTCGATCTGCGGCATGCCGCGCGGCGCCGGCGGGATCCCCGTCAGCTGGAACTTGCCGAGCGACTTGTTGTAGACCGCCATCTCGCGCTCGCCCTGGAGGACGTGCACCTCGACGGACGGCTGGTTGTCCTCGGCCGTCGAGAAGATCTCCGACTTGCGCGTCGGGATCGTGGTGTTGCGCTCGATGAGCTTCGTCATCACGCCGCCCTTGGTCTCGATCCCGAGCGTGAGCGGGGTGACGTCCAGCAGCAGCACGTCCTTCACGTCGCCGGCGAGCACGCCCGCCTGGATGGCGGCGCCCACGGCCACGACCTCGTCCGGGTTGACGCCGCGGTGCGGCTCCTTGCCGGTGAGCTGCTTGACCTTCTCCTGGACCGCCGGCATGCGCGTCATGCCGCCGACGAGCACCACGTGGTCGATCGAGTTCGAGTCGACGCCCGCGTCCTGCATCGCCTGCTTCGTGGGACCGACGGTGCGGTCGAGCAGGTCGGCCGTCAGCTCGTTGAGCTTCGAGCGCGACAGGCGCGTGTCGAGGTGCTTCGGCCCGGACTGGTCGGCCGTGATGAACGGCAGGTTGATCTGCGTCTCCTGCGTGGTCGACAGCTCGACCTTGGCCTTCTCCGCCGCCTCGTAGAGACGCTGGAGGGCCATCTTGTCCTGCGAGAGGTCGATGCCCTGGCTGGCCTTGAAGTCCTTCACGAGCCAGTCGACGATCGCCTTGTCGAAGTTGTCGCCGCCGAGGTGGTTGTCACCCGCGGTCGCCTTGACCTCGAACACGCCGTCGCCGATCTCGAGCACGGACACGTCGAACGTGCCGCCGCCGAGGTCGAAGACGAGGATCGTCTGGTCGGTCTCCTTGTCGAGCCCGTACGCGAGCGCCGCCGCGGTCGGCTCGTTGATGATGCGCTTGACGTCGAGGCCCGCGACCTTGCCGGCGTCCTTCGTCGCCTGGCGCTGGTCGTCGTTGAAGTAGGCCGGGACGGTGATCACCGCGCTGTCGACCGTGTCGCCCAGATACGCCTCGGCGTCAGCCTTCAGCTTCTGCAGGATCATCGCGCTGATCTCCGGCGGCGAGTACTCCTTGCCGCCTGCGCTCACGCGCGCGTCGCCGTTCGGGCCGCGCACGACCGTGAACGGGACGATGGTCTCCTCCTCCTTGACCTCGGCCTCCTTGCGCCCCATGAAGCGCTTGACCGAGAAGACGGTGTTCTCCGGGTTGGTCACCGCCTGACGCTTGGCCACGGTGCCCACCAGGCGCTCGCCGCCCTGGGTGAAGGCGACCACCGAAGGCGTGGTGCGAGCGCCCTCGGCGTTCTCGATGACGGTCGGCTCGCCGCCCTCGAGAATCGCCATGCACGAGTTCGTCGTGCCTAGGTCGATTCCGATTGTCTTTGCCATTTGTAGGGGTCCTCCTTCGAAAAAATCTAAGCGGGATTGTGGCAGATCTTTGGGCAAGCGCCAACCGGGGAGTACCGTCCAGGGGACTGTGAGCGTCAGGCTCCTCGCCGCGGTGGGTTGTGTGCTCGTCCTCGCCGTGCCGGGCTGCAGCGGATCCTCGAGCGCGAGCGGGCCCACGTACGCGCTCTTGCAGATGAACCTATGCCTCTCCGGCATCGCGGGCTGTTACGCGAGGACGGCGTACCCGGCCGTGCTGGACGAGGCGGCTGCCCGGATCCGCCAGTCGCGGCCGGACGCCGTCACGGTGAACGAGGCGTGCCGGGGCGACATCGCCCGGATCGCGCGCGAGACCGGCTACCACTTCCGCTTCTCGAGGGTGATCTACCTCGGCAAGCCGCTGCCCTGCATCCACCCGACGGGACGCGGCCTCTTCGGCGACGCGGTACTGACGAAGTCAGCGATCCCCGCGAGCGAGCAACGGGAGTTCAAGCGACAAGCCGGCGTCGAGCTGCGGCGCTGGCTGTGCGTGACCACTCGAGCCAGCGTCGACGTGTGCACCGCGCACCTCGACACGCGCGACCCGGTCGAGCTGCCCGGAAACGACGCGCAGTGTGCCGAACTGCGGGCACTCCTGGCGCGCCGCGCGGCCGGCCGCACCTTGATCTTCGGCGGCGACCTGAATCGTCGTCAGTCCTGTGCCCCCGCCGGCCTCTGGACCAGCACCGACGCCTCCGCCCGCCAGAAGCCCGGACTCCAGCAGGTCTACGGAACCGCCGCGTTCCGCGCGCCCTCGGCCGAGGTTCTGCCCGCGACGCATACCGACCACGACTTCCTGCTGGTGCGAGCGGAGCGCCGCTAGCCCTCCGGCAACGGCCGCGGCGGCCTCAGCCGCGGCAGCACCTCGACCGCCACGATCGCGGCCATGATCAGCACCGCGCCCAGCCACGACGCGGCGGACAGGCGGTCGCCGGCCAGCAGCCAGCCGAACAGCCCCGCGAAGGCCGGCTCGGAGGCGAGGATCAGGGCCGTGCGCGCCGGCGGCGCGTGGCGCTGCGCGTAGGTCTGGACGAAGTAGGCCACCGCGCTCGCGAAGACGGCCGTGATCACGAGCGCCCACCAGACACTCGCGTCCGGCGGCGCCTCGAGCTCTCCCTCGAACGCCCCCACGACCAGGCAGAACACGCCGCACACGCCCAGCTGAACCACCAGCAGCGCGCCTGTGTCGTGCGACCGCGCCGCGCGGCTCGTGGCGAGGATGTGCAGCGCGAAGCCGAACGCGCACGCGAGCGCCAGCAAGTCGCCCGAGTTCAGGCCGTTCGCGCCTGACAGCAGAAAGAGCCCGATCGCCGAGGCGGCGGCGGCCAGCCACGCCGTCGACCCGATGCGCTCGCGCAGCACGAGCGCCGCGATCAGCGGAGTGATCACCACGAACAGCCCGGTGATGAAGCCGGCGTTGGAGGCGCTCGTGTGCTCGAGCGCGTAGGTCTGTGAGAGGTAGCCGCCGGTGAGGAAGACGCCCATCGCGAGCCAGGCCCGCCAGCCGTCGCGCGGCAGCCGCGCGAGCTCGCGCCTGAAGATCACCGCGACGATCACCGCCGCGGCCGTGAAGCGGTAGCCGAGGAACGCGAGCACCGGCAGGTGCTCCACCGCGTTCTGGACCATCACGAACGTGAGCCCCCAGACGGCGGCGATCCCCACGAGCGCCGCCTCGGCGGCGTGGCGCCGGCTCATATCTCGCCGGATCGGCGGCGGGCCTTGCCGTACGGGCACAGGCTGAGCAGCGGGCATTCGCCGCAGCGCGGATCGCGAGCCGTGCACGTGCGGCGGCCGTGGCGGATCAGGCCGACGTGCACCTCGTAGGCCTCCTCGGGGTCGTCGGCCACGAGCCGGAGCATCTCGTCGTGTGCCTCGTCGAAGGAGGCCTTGGGCCGGAACAGGCCGAGCCGGGTGCCCACCCGGTACACGTGCGTGTCCACCGGAACGTCCGCGCGCCCGAACGAGAAGAGCAGCACGCACGCCGCGGTCTTGCGACCCACGCCCGGTAACTCGCACAGCTCGGCGCGAGCCTGGTCGAGCGGCTCGTCGGCGAGACGGGAGAGGTCGTCATCGCCGATCGCGCGGAGGATCTTCTGGATGCGGCCCGCCTTCACGCGCGAGATGCCGCCCGGGCGGATCGCCTCTTCCACCTCGTCCTCGTCGGCGTCGCGCACCTCGTCCCAGCTCGAGAAGCGCTCGCGCAGCCGCGCGTAGGCCACGTCGCGATTGCGGTCGTTCGTGTTCTGCGAGAGCACGGTGAGGATCAGCTCGTCCACGGGCGCGAGGTGCGGGCGCAGCGCGGGACGCCCATACGCCTTGCGCAGGCGGTCGCGGATCGCGAGCAGCTTGCGACGGGTTGCGGGCTTCCATTCGGACACGGCGGAGAAAGGTAGTGCGCCGTTGCGCTCTAATTGCATCGTGCCCGTCCACGACAAGCGCGCCGAGATCGGCGGCGTCGAGGTCTTCTGGCGCGAGGCTCCTTCACCGTCAGGCCGTCCGCCCGTCCTCTACGTACACGGCAACCCGACGAACTCGGACGACTGGGTGGAGTTCCTCGAGCGCACCGGCGGCATCGCGCCCGACCTCCCCGGCTTCGGCCGCTCGGGCAAGCCCGCGCACTTCGACTACTCGATCGAGGGCTACAGCAATCTCCTCGAGGCGCTCCTCGCGCAGCTCGGCATGGAGCGCTACTCGCTCGTCGCGCATGACTGGGGCTCGGCCGCGCTCGGCCTCGCACAGCGCGCGCCCGAGCGAGTCGAGCGGCTCGTGCTCATCAACTGCGTGCCGCTCGTGGCCGGCTACGAGTGGCACCGCCTGGCGCGCATCTGGCGTACCGCGCTCGCCGGCGAGCTGTTCATGGGCCTCAGCACGCGCGGGGGCGTGAAGCGGCTCATGCGCGCCGGCTTCGCGGAGCCGCCGTCCGACGAGTTCGTCGACCGCGTGTGGAGCCACTTCGACCACGGCACCCAGCGCGCGATCCTCAAGCTCTACCGCTCGGCGCCCGCCTCGGTGCTGGAGCGCGCCGGCGACCGCCTCGGCGAGCTGCGCTGTCCCGCCCTGATCGTGTGGGGAGAGGACGATCCCTACATCCCCAGCGAGTTCGCCTCCCGGTTGGCCGACGCCCTCGGTGGGGATACTCGACTCGAGCTCCTGTCCGGCGTCCGCCACTGGCCGTGGATCGACGATCCGAGAGTGATCGACAAGGTGGCGGGCTTCCTCCTCAGCTGATGGCCACGATCGAAACAACGCGTCCACGGCAGCTTCCGCTGCTGCGCTCACCCGCGGAGCTGTGGAAGGTCGCGCCCGTCGCGGCGGCGGCGCTCGCCGGCGCGCTGTACCTGGTGCTCGCGCCGAAGACCGGCGATCTCGCCGCGCACGTGTTCCGCTCGGACCTCTTCGGCCGCTACGGCCTCGCTGTGTGGAACGGCGACTGGTACGGCGGCCATCACATCCCCGCCTACTCCATCCTCTTCCCGCCGCTCGCCTGGGCGGTGGGTCCGGCGGTGGCAGGTGTGCTCGCGGCGCTGGCCGCCGCCGCCGCGTTCGAGCCGCTTGCCCGCAGGCACTTCGGCGACGGCGCGCGCTGGGGCGCGCTCTGGTTCGGCGCCGCCACCTGCTCCATGCTGTTCACGGGCCGCCTCCCTTACGCGCTCGGCGTCGCACTGGGGCTCGGCTCGCTGCTCGCGCTTCAGCGCCGCAGGACGGTCGCCGCCGTGGCGCTCGCGCTGCTCACGCCGCTGGGCAGCCCGGTGGCGGGGGTGTTTCTGGCGATCGCGGCGCTGGCCGCAGGGATCACGGCACGCGGTGGATCGGCGCGGCGGGCCGCGCTGCTGGTGGCCGCGGCGGGCATCGTCCCCACGGGCCTGCTCGCGGCGGCTTTTCCGGAGGGAGGCCATCAGCCGTACGCAGTCGAGACGTTCCTGCCGGTGCCGGTGACCGCCGTCCTGTTCGTCCTGCTCCTGCCGCGAGGCCAGCGCACGCTGCGCATCGGCGTCGCGCTGTACGGGCTGATGGCTCTGGCCGCCTTCGTCGTGCCCACGCCGCTCGGGGGGAACGCGTCGCGGCTCGGCGAGCTCTTCGCCGGACCCGTCGCGCTCTGCGCGCTGCTCGGAACGCGCCGCTCGTGGGCCACACCCGCAGCGCTCGTGGCGCTGCTCGCGGCCACGGGGTTCTGGCAGCTGGCCGCGCCCGTGCGGGCGATCACGAACGCCGAGGACAACCAGTCGCGCTACCGCGCGTACTTCCGCCCGCTCGTCGACTTCCTTCAAGACAACTCGCGGCCTCCGGGGCGCGTGGAGGTGGTCTTCACAGACGCGCACTGGGAGAGCGCCGACGTGGCCATCCATGTGCCCATCGCTCGCGGTTGGGAGCGGCAGCTCGACATCGGCCGCAACTCGCTCTTCTACAACGGCACGCTGAACGCCGGCACGTACAGGCGGTGGCTCGAGGCGAACGCGGTGCGCTGGGTGGCGCTGCCGGACACGAAGCTCGACTACAGCGCGCAGCAGGAGGCACGGCTCGTGCGCTCAGGACTGCCCTACCTGAGGCTGCGGTGGATCAACCCGCACTGGCGCGTGTACGAGGTCACGAGCCCGCACTCGCTGGTCACCTCGCAGGGCTCCGCGCGCATCAGCGCACTGTCGTTCGGGGCCGAACAGGTGCTGCTCCAGGTGGACCGCCCGGGCAGCGCGCTCGTGCGTGTCCGGTGGACTCCGTATTGGATCGCGAAAGGTGCTTGCGTGCAGGGCGACGGTGGGTGGACGCGCATCACCGCGCGGCGCGCTGGAACGGTGCGCATGCGCATCGACTTTTCACCCTGGCGCGTGTTCGAGCGCGGACGCCGGTGCGCCTGAATAACCGGGCAGTCCGCAGGCGCGGTCGTTAAGCTCCAGTGGTGGCCCGCGTACAGAAGATCACCGCCCGGATACTCCCGCAGGGGCCCGTGGATGCGCTGCGGCAGCTGCTCCTGTTCGGCGGCGCGTATTACGTCTACCGAATAGTGCGCGGCGTCGTCGACGGCGAGGTGACCGCGGCCTTCGCGCACGCCCGCTGGATCGTGAACGCTGAGCGCGGCCTCCACCTGTTCTTCGAGCCGAGTGTGCAGACGTGGACCATCGGCCAGGGCTGGCTCATACACGCGGCGGACTTCACCTACGTGAACGGCCACTTCGTGATCACCACCGCATTCCTCGTGTGGCTCTATTTCTGGCGCAACGACGCGTTCTACTTCGTGCGCAACATGTTCATGGTTGCGATGGGCCTGGCGCTCGTTCTGTATGCGGTCTACCCCACCGCGCCGCCGCGCTTCCTGCCGGAGTGGGGCTTCACGGACACGGTCACCGACTTCTTCGGCCAGGGCGCTTCGCACAGCGCGAGCATGCTCTACAACCCCTACGCGGCGATGCCCAGCATGCACGTCGCGTTCGCCCTGATGGTCGGGATGACGGGCGTGCGGCTCGTCAAGTGGAAGCCGGCCCGGATCTTCTGGCTGCTCTACCCGCTGTTCATCAGCTTCGTCGTGATCGTCACGGCAAACCATTTCTGGCTCGATGCCGCGATGGGTGCGGTCGTTGCGGGCATTTCCGCGTACGCTTCTGCGGCGCTTGCCCGGGCACGACCTGACGCCTGGGCATTCGCCGGAGCCACCGCTTGACGCAAGAGCCGGGAGATACAGCGGGCGCCACACGGGAGCGGCGCCGCAGGACGAGGGGGACGGGACGCCGCAACGGCGAGCCACTCACCGCTGCCGACGTGCGCCTGAGGGCGCGCAGCAAGCTGATCGAGTCGCGCCTCACGCCAAACGCCATCTCGCTCACGGGCCTGGTGTTGAACGTGGCCGCCGCCGTGCTGATCACCCAGCGTCTGTTCTTCCTCGCCGGGATCACCTTCATCATCGGCTCGATCATGGACACGCTCGACGGCCGCTACTCGCGCATGTCCGGCAAGGGCACTCCGTTCGGCGCGTTTCTCGACTCCACGCTCGACCGCGCGGAGGAGGGCATCGTGCTCACGGCCGTGGCGGCCTACTTCGCCGACAGGCACGATCAGGTGGCGGTGGCCGCCGTTGTGATCACCGTGCTGGGATCGCTGCTCGTGAGCTACACGCGCGCCCGCGCCGAAGCGCTCGGCGTGGAGTGCAAAGTGGGTATTGCCACACGTGCGGTACGGGTAGTGATCCTGTCGATAGGCTTGGTGTTCGCTCGGGGAGCGAGTTTGGGCAACTTCGAGTTGCTCAAGCCGGCGATCTACGTGATGGCCGTGCTCACGAGCTTCACGGTGCTGCAGCGCGTTTTCCATGTGAGGCGCGAGCTGAACCGCACAAGCCCCGCGTAACCGCAAGCGGGGACCGGAGTTCGATAACCCTGCGCGGTCCCAAGCTCGGGACCGGCCGCAGACCTCAGGAGGGCTCAAACACTTGACTGACAACGGACCTACGAACGGCGCCTCGCGCTACCAGGGGGAGAAGGTACGCGTAGCCATCATCGGCGTCGGCAACTGCGCCTCCGCCTTTGTGCAGGGCGTGGAGTACTACAAGGACGCGGATCCCAAGGCGCGCGTCCCCGGCCTCATGCACGTGGACCTCGGCGGCTACCACGTCAGCGACATCGAGTTCACGGCCGCCTTCGACATCGACAAGGACAAGGTCGGCAAGGACCTGTCCGAGGCGATCTGGTCGGGCCAGAACAACACGATCAAGTTCGCCGACGTGCCGAACCTCGGCGTGAAGGTGCACCGCGGCATGACGCACGACGGCCTCGGCAAGTACCTCAAGGAGAAGATCGAGAAGGCGCCGGGCGCGACCGACGACATCATCCAGATCCTCAAGGACACGAAGACCGACGTGGTCGTGTCCTACCTGCCGGTGGGCTCCGAGCAGGCCACCAAGTGGTACGTCGAGCAGGTGCTCGAGGCCGGCTGCGGCTTCGTCAACTGCATCCCGGTGTTCATCGCCAAGGAGGAGTACTGGGCCGGCCGCTTCAAGAAGGCGGGCCTGCCGATCGTGGGCGATGACATCAAGTCGCAGGTGGGCGCGACAATCGTGCACCGCCAGCTCGCGCGCCTGTTCGCTGATCGCGGCGTGAAGATGGTCCACACGTCGCAGCTGAACGTCGGCGGCAACATGGACTTCTACAACATGCTCGAGCGCGAGCGGCTCGAGTCGAAGAAGATCTCGAAGACGCAGGCGGTCACCTCGATCATGGACGAGACGCTGCCGGCCGACGACGTCTACATCGGCCCGTCCGACTACGTGCCGTGGCTCACCGACCGCAAGTGGGCGCACATCCGTGTGGAGGGTCAGGCCTTCGGCGACGTGCCGCTCAACGTCGAGATGAAGCTCGAGGTGTGGGACTCGCCGAACTCGGCGGGCATCGTGATCGACGCCGTGCGCTGCTGCAAGCTGGCGCTCAACAACGGCATCGGCGGCCCGCT
>DATEPK010000009.1:0-4049 GCA_035273245.1 Thermoleophilaceae bacterium | reverse complement strand
TTCAGCTCATCGGATCCGGTGCACACGCCCAACACGCTCGACACGAACAACCCCCAGGTGCGGCTCGCGCTCGGCGACGCGATCAGCGACCTACAGGGCGCGAACATCCCGCTGGACGCCACGCCCGGCGACGTGCAGAAGGGACCGGGCGGCATTCCGGTGCACGGCGGCCCGGGCGACCCGAACGGCGACTTCGACGCGATCTATGCGAACTTCACGGCGGGCAAGGGCTTCGACCCGGTGACCATGGGCTCGTCCTACGTGCAGGCGGTCACGTGGAACAACAGCGCGTGCCCGCTCGCGCGCACGATCCTCACCTACTCCGAGTCCGACAACCCGCGCTCGCCGTTCTTCGACGATCAGACCGCGATGTTCAGCCGCAAGCAGTGGGTCCACGAGCGCTTCTGCGCAAGCGACGTGAACGCGAACACCGTGACGAAGACGACTGTGTCGTCAGGCTCAGCGACTAAGACCGTACGCGGCCCCGCCGGCCGCAAGCGCACCCACCGCTAAGCCGCCAAGCGCGCGACGGTGCTTCGTCAGCCATAGCTGCAGGCTGCGCGGGTGCGCCTGGTCGTTGAAGTCGCCGTGCGCGCCCTCGTCCTTGCTCGGAGGGTCGAACAGGTTGCCGGGCCGCGGCGGGTCGATCGGCTCATCGGTCTGCTGCCCGCTCACGCCGGTCTTCGCCAGGTAGATCTCGGCCGCCAGCGGCGAGACCTTGTTGCCCCAGATCGTGTAGACGGCGGAGCCGCCCACGTACATCTCGCGGCGCTTCGCCTTGGCGCAGTGGTGCACGGCCTCGGCAGCCACCTCCGGCTGGTAGATCGGGGGCACCGGCATCGGCTTCTTCGGCATCTTGCTGCGGCCGTGGTCGAACTGCGGCGTGTTCAGCCCGGGCAGCTGGACCATGCCCACGTGCACGTTCGAGCCCTTGTGGCGCAGCTCGGTGCGCACGGACTCGACGAAGCCCTTGATCGCGTGCTTGGCCCCGCAGTACGGCGCCTGCAGCGGAATGCCGCGGTAGGCCATCGCGGAGCCAACCTGCACGATCGAGCCGTGATCGCGCGGCAGCATCCGCTTGAGCGCGGAGCGCGTGCCCCAGACGGTGCCGTGGTAGGTCACGTCCGTCGAGCGCTGGAATTCCTCGGGCTCGATGTCCTCGAAGAAGGAGAAGATCGTCGCCATCGCGTCATTCACCCACACGTCGATGGCGCCGAACGTCTCCTCGACGGCATCGGCCGCTGCTTCGACGGCCACGTGATCGGCCACGTCCACGGGCAGCACGAGCGCCTCGCCGCCCGCGCCCTCCACGTCCTTGCGTGCGCCCTCGAGGCCCGCGCGGTTGCGTGAGAGAAGCGCCACCCGTGCCCCGTCCTGTGCAAACCGGCGCGCGATCGCGCGGCCGATGCCGGCCGATGCTCCGGTGACGACCACTACCTGTCCATCGCTCATGTCCGGTCGCTTACCCTTGGCCCGGTAGGGCGAAACGGTCCGGGTACTGACGCCACGTGGACAACCCCACGCGCATCGACGGCTACGCGCCAATCCGCGAATACGCGGCGCTCGGCAACCGCCGCACGTCCGCGCTCGTCGCGCTCGATGGAACGGTGGATTGGCTGCCGCTTCCGGACTTCGCCGCGGCGGGCGTGTTCGCCTCGGTGGTGGACGCGCGGCGCGGCGGACGCTTCGAGCTGCAGCCGGACGAGCCCTTCAAGGCCGAGCGCTCCTACATCGCCGACACCAATGTGCTCCAGACCACGTTCGAGACGAGCGGCGGCAGCGTGCGCGTGACCGACGCGCTGGCGCTCCCCGGAGCTCCAACCCTGCCGTGGACCGAGCTCACGCGGCGCATCGAGGGAGTGAGCGGCAGCGTGCCGATGCGGTGGCGCGTGAGCCCGCGCTTCGAATGGACCGAGCGCGGCACGGTGCACGGCGGCGACGGCACGCCGGTGATCACACACGGGAAGCACTCGATCGCGGTGCAGGCCTGGGAAGCGGGCGAGGCGCAGATCGACAACGGCGACGTGTCCGGCGCATTCACGATCCGCGGCGGTGAGCGCGCGCTGCTGTCGCTTGGCTGTTTCCACTCGGAGCCGATCCTGCTGTCGGACCGCGACGCTGTGGAGGCGCGCCTCGATGAGACGGTGGCCTACTGGCGCTCCTGGCTTTCGGCCGTCGAGTACGAGGGCCCCTGGCACGACGAGGTGATGCGCAGCGCGCTCACCCTCGGCCTGCTCGTGGATGCCCACACCGGCGCGATGGTGGCGGCGCCGACCACGGGGCTGCCGGAGAAGATCGGCGGCTCGCGCAACTTCGATTACCGCTACGCGTGGCTGCGCGACACGAGCTTCGCTCTCGACGCGATGCTTCAGCTCGGTCACGGCACTCAGGTGCACGGCACCCTGTCGTGGGTGCTGGCCGCTACACGGCGCACGCATCCGCACCTCCGGCCCTACTACAAGCTCGACGGCTCGTACAACCCAAGCGCCAGTGAACTCCCGCTCTCCGGCTACCGCGGCTCCACACCGGTGCTCGCCGGCAACCCCGCCGAGTCGCAGCTCCAGCTCGGCAACTATGGCGACCTCCTCGAGACGGCCTGGTGCTACGTGGCGGACGGCAACCGCCTGGATCCCGACAGCGCGCTGCGCCTGCGCGAGGTGGTGGACCTCGTGTGCAGGATCTGGCGCAACCCGGACGCGAGCATCTGGGAGCTCGGCGAGAGGCACGACTACACCCAGTCGAAGCTCGCGTGCTGGGAGGCGCTCGACCGCGCCCTCAAGATGGCCGACGCGGGGCAGCTCTCGACCCGCGAGAGCGACAAGTGGCGCGCCGTGCATGGCGAGCTCCGCGACTACATAGAACGCGAATGCTGGTCCGCCGAGCGGAACGCGTACACGCGTTACCCGGGCACGAACGAGGTCGACGCGGCGACGCTGCTGATGGCGCGCATGGGCTACCTGGACCTGCCGGATCCGCGCATGGACGGCACGATCGACGCTCTGCGGAGCGAGCTCGGCCGCGGCCCGCTGCTCTACCGCTACAGCGGACAGGAGGAGAAGGAGGGCGCGTTCATCGTGTGCTCGTTCTGGCTCGTGGAGGCGCTGGCGCTCTCGGGCCGGGTCGACGAGGCCGAGCAGGTGATGGCGGGTGTGTGTGCCCTGGCCAATGATGTCGGCCTGCTGTCGGAGGAGGTCGATCCTGAGAGCCGCGAGCTGCTCGGCAACTTCCCGCAGGCGCTCTCCCACCTGGGCGTGATCAACGCCGCCTTCGCGCTCACCCGCGCCGCGGACCGCGCGGGATCAGTGCGGTAGAGGCGCTCCGGCCAGCGCGAGCACGACACCGACCACACCGCCCGCCAGCAGCGCGCTCACAACGCCGCGCCGCAGCGCAAGGAGCCATATGGCCGCCGCGGCGAGCACGAAGTACTGCCAGGTCTCGCCGAGAGCACGCGTGAGTGGGATGGCCGAGCCCATGATTGCGCCGATGGCCGCAGGGGCGGACCCGCCGAGGAAGGCGCGGAAGCGGGCGTTGGAGAGCATCCGATTGAAGCGGTCCGCGCCGATCAGGATGAACGCGAACGACGGCGCGAAGCCCACGAGCGCCGCCAGCAGTCCTCCGCCCACGCCGCCGGCGGCATAGCCCACCGCGGCCACGGTGTGGACCACGGGCCCCGGCGTCACCTGCCCGAGCGCCACCGCGTTCACGAACTGCGCGTTCGTCATCCAGTGGTGCTGATGCACGGCGTCCCCCTGCATCAGCGGAATGATCACGAAGCCGCCGCCGAACGAGAGCGCCCCGACCTTGAACGCGGTCCAGCAGAGGGCGCCCACGCCTCCAGTGGACGTGGCGGCGGCGATCAGCACAGGCCAGGCGTGGGCTTGCACCGCCCTTCCGACCGTTCGCCAGGCGAGCTCGGCGGCGCCGGAAGCGATCAGCACGAGAACGAGCCATGGTCCCACCAGTGCCGCCGCGGCACCCCCCGCCAGCGCGTACACGAGCGCGCGCACCCGCGCCTCGCCCGCCACGCGCTGCCAGGCGGGCCGCGCAAG
>DATEPK010000008.1:0-5516 GCA_035273245.1 Thermoleophilaceae bacterium | reverse complement strand
CCCGCGCGCGCGGTCGACCGCCGCGTAGGCCACCGGATGGTCCGGGTTGAACGGGTCGGTGTCCGTATGCGTGATGAGAACCTCCGGCGCGAACTCCCGGATCGAGTCGGCGACCCGCATCAGGGCATCGCCGTCGATCTGCAGCGGGTAGTCGCCGAGGTCGAGGCAGCGGAAGCTCGCGCCCAGCGCCGCGGCGGCGCGTTCGGCTTCGCCGTGGCGGATCTTCTTCACGTTCTCGATCGTCTGCCCTTCCTCTTTCCAGAGCTGGCCGGACTCGCCGCGCTCGCCGTACGAGAGCGCGATCACCTCGGCCTCTCCCCCGTTCTCGACCGCCTTCGCCACTGCGCCGCCGGCACGCCACACGAAGTCGGCCGAATGGGCGCCGATCACCTGCACCCGCTTGCTCACGAACTAGTTACCTCCGCCGGGCATCCAGCCCGGCGACCTGATCGTCAAGGACTTCGTCCCGCCGTCCGTAAACGGTCTCAACTCCGGCAATCCTGCGCGTGTTCTCGACCGCCATGACCCGAACCTCGTCTTCAGTAAATCCGGCACCCAGGAACCGGTCGGCCATCAGCGCGAGCCCGTCCTCCACCGGCGGATTGAAAATCTGACCGAGGTCCGTGGCCCAGACCGTGCGCTCAGCGCCGACCGCCCGAGTGGCCTCGAAGACCTGGTCCCAGGAGCACTTGCCCGTGTGCGGCGTGGTGAAGGCGCGCTCCATCAGCGCGCCCTTGTCCGCCAGCGCCACCTGGTCCTCGGGCGAGATCCGCTGCGACGGGAACTCGGGGTGCGTGACCACGATGTCGCGCACGCCCGCCTCCACGGCGCCGTCCACCAGCGTGAAGATCTCGTCGCGCGAGAGGTGACCGGTGGCGAGCACCATCTCGTTGCGGGCGATCACGTCGAGCACCGCGCGAGTCTCGGGCAGGAGCTCGCCGCCGCCGTCCACCACGGGCACGGGCTCCGGCACCACGCCGGCCTCGCGGAGCGACAGCTCGAACTTCACCCACACCGGCACCTTGCCGTTCGGATCGGCGGCGAGCACCTCGTGCTGCTCGTTCTCCGAGCTCACCGTCGGGAACCAGACGATGCGGGCACCCGAGCGCGCGGCGATCTCCACCGCGGTGGGGTTCATGCCCCCCACCGCACGGTTCAAGGTGATGGCGCCGATCACGTGGATCCCCGGCACCGCCTCGGACACCACCCGCGCGCGCTCGGCGGTGGATGTGTAGTGCGACTTGAGGCCGAAGCCCTCTAGCCCCAGCTCGAGGAAGCGCCGCGCGAGCTGCACGTCGCTGATCCGCCGCTCCACCACGTCGGGCGAGATGTGTATGTGAGGGTCGTACCCGCCGCGCACAAGCTCGCGGGCGCGCTCGGAGGGAACCGGGTGATTGTCAGACATTGGGCCGCATCCTAGGTGTCGGCCTCGAGAGAAGCCGTTGCGCGTTCGCCGAAGTAGCTCGCCATCAGGAGGTCCCTGTTACCCCTGAGCGCCTCGGCCCGATCATGGAGCACGAGCTCGCCATGTGAGAGAACGTAGCCGCGGTCGGCCACGGTGAGCGCGAGCTGGATGTGCTGCTCCACGAGGAGAACCCCGCAGCCGCTCTCGAGCGCGTACTCACGCACCACCGGCAAGAGACGCTCCACGATCAGCGGCGCGAGCCCGAGGCTCAGCTCGTCTAGCAGGAGCAGCCGCGGGTGCCGCGCGAGGGCGCGCCCCACCGCCAGCATTTGCTGCTCGCCGCCCGAGAGGAGACCGCAGCGCCGGTCGCGCAGCTCGGCGAGTGCCGGGAAATGCCGGTATGCGGCCTCCTCGTCGAGCCGCTCGCCCCGGTGGCCGAGGCGGAAGTGCTCAGCCACGGTCAGCCCGAAGAAGAGACCGCGATTCTCCGGCACGTGCGCGACGCCCATCCTCGCCCGCGCACTGATCGACATCCCGTCGAGGTCCTGTCCGCCGAGCATCACCCGGCCGGCCATCGGGCGCACGATCCCCGAGATCACGCGCAGCGTGGTGGTCTTGCCCGCGCCGTTCGCGCCGAGGAGCGCCACCACCTCGCCCTCGCTCACAGTGAGGCTGAGGTCCCTCAGCACCGCCGCTTCCTCGTAGCCGGCGGTGAGCGCTTCGATCTCGAGCACGGAGGCGGCCATCAGGCTTCGGACACCTCCGCCGCCGCGCCGCCGAGGTACGCGCTCACCACACGCTGGTCGCCGCGCACCTCCTGTGGAGCGCCCGAGGCGATCAGCTTTCCGAACTCGAGCACGAAGATCCGGTCGCACACGCTCAGCACGAGACCCATGTCGTGATCGATCAGCAGCATCGACTGGCCCTTGTCGGCGAGCGCGCGCAGACGCCGCCCGAGCTCCTCGCTCTCCCCCGTGTCGAGCCCGGCGGCAGGTTCATCGAGGCACAGAAGCCGCGGCTGCGTGACGATCGCGCGCGCCACGCCAACGAGCTTGCGCTGCCCCTGCGAGAGGTCGCCCGGCATCGCGTCCTGCGCCCAGTCCAGGTCGAGCAGCTCGAGCGCCTGCTCGATCTCGCCGCTCGTGGCGGCCGAGTCGCCGAACATCTCCTTCGCCACCTGCCACAGGGAGGGCCGCCGTGACGCCACGGCCAGGTTCTCTCGCACGGTGAGGTCGTCGAAGAGCTCGGTGCTCTGCCACGTGCGCGAGAGTCCGCGCAGGGCGCGCTCGTGCGGCGAGAGCCCAGCGAGATCGAAGCCGTCGAGCGCCACGCGTCCGCCGCACCGCACGAACCCGCTGACCGCGTCCACGAAGGTGGTCTTGCCGGCTCCGTTCGGCCCGATCAGGCCCACCAGCTCGCCCTCGCGCACGTCGAGATCCAGGCCCGCGAGCGCGCGCACGCCGCCGAACTGCACGGACACGCCCTGGGCCTCGAGCACGGCGGTCATGGCTTCGCCGCCGCCGTCGGCGCCGGAGTCTTCGCGGTGAACAGCGACCCGCGCTCGCCGCGCCCGCCGGGCCGGCGCGAGCGGTGCAACCGTTTGTAGAAGGCGCCCGCCACGCCCTCCGGATGCTGGATCAGCGTGAACAGCAGGATCACCCCGCCGAAAAGCAGGAACCAGTTGCCGTTTATGCCGAACCACTTGTCGAGCGCATGCGGGATGAGTCCCTCGGTGGAGATGAGCCCGGCGAACACGGCGCCGGACACGAGAGTGATGCCGCCGGCGTAGGCGAAGGCGATGAGCGCGAGCGCGGTTACCGCATCGAAGCGGTCGGCGCTCACGGAGCCGAAGTTGTAGGCGTAGAGCGTGCCCGCCACCCCGGCGATGAACGAGCTGATACCAAAGGCGAGCAGCTTCACGTTGCGCACGTTCACCGCCGCCGCGGCGGCCGCCCGCTCGTTGGAGCGCACAGCGAGCATCCGCTCGCCCAGGTTGCCTCGCCGGATCGCTGCGACGAACAGGCACATCACGACCGTCACGGCGAGCGCCACCCAGCCGAACACGGGGCTCGGCAGGCTGCCGTCGAGGCCGCGGAAGGCGGAGCGCGGGCCGAGGTCGAGCCCGAACAGGTGCGGCTCAGGCACCGGCGAGCCGGTGTCGCCCCCACCCCAGGTGGAGTTGATGAAGCCGAAGTTCACGATCGCCACCGCCGCACCAAGCGTCACCACCGCCAGGCTGACGCCCCGGACGCGCAGCGCGGATACCGCCGTGAGCAAGCCGAGCGTGACCGCCATGATCGACCCGCAGATCGGGGCCAGGGGAAAGCCAATGCCCGCATTCACGGCCATGTGCGACACGACGAAGCCGGATGCGCCGGCCAGGCTCAGCTGCACCACCGAGATCTGCCCCACGAAGCCGGTGATCACCACGAGCGACAGCGCCATCACGGTTCCGATGAGCGTGTTCACGAGTGCCTGCCGGAAGTCGAAGGGCAGCACCACCAGCGCCACCGCGCACACGAGCGAGAACGCAACCGCGGGGGTCATCAGGTTGTTCGGCCGCGGCACCTCCGGCAGCCGCTGCTCCACCAGCTCGCCGCGTCCGGGCAGCGCAGCGCCGCGAAGGAACATCGCGAGCACGATGATCAGGAACGCGATCAGCTCCTTCGTGCCCGGCAGCGGCACGCCCTGATCGGTTGGGAACCAGGACTTGGTGGAGAAGTAGTCGATCAGCGAGTTGAGGATCCCGATCCCAAGCCCGGCGGCGCACGCGATCCCGAATGACGTGAGCCGCGCAAGCAGCGCAGCCGCGAGCGCCGGCACCACCTGCAGCGGCAGCGACACCGTGTCGAGCTGCGTGACCGAAGCCGCCAGCACGCCCACGCCGCCGGCGACCACACTCGCGAGCAGCGTGTTGCCGAGCGACAGCCGGTTGGCGGACAGCCCGGCGATCTGCGCGTTCAGCTCGTTCTCCGATGCCGCCCGCGTGGCGAGCCCGAAGCGTGTCCAGCGGTAGAGCACCGCCAGCACGATCGCGATGCCCACCACGATCCCGGCGAGGATGAACCTGTCCTCCGGCACCGTGTTGCCGAAGACCTTCACCGTGCCTTGCGGGAGGATCGTGGGCTGCGGCTTCTGGTCTGTGCCGAAGGCGAGCAGCATGGACGCCTGCGCCACGAGCAGAACGCCGAGCGAGGACACGAGCTTCGCGAGCGGCGACGCGGTGCGCAGGGGCCTGAACGCCACGAACTCGATCAGGACTCCGACCAGCAGCGTGAAGGCCAGGGTGAGCACTAGTGCCGGCGCGGTGGCGAAGTGCACGCCGCCGTACTCGCCCGTCTTCAGGGACCAGTACGCGTAGCCGGACAGCATCGCGATCGCGCCCGTGGCCAGGTTGATGATCCCGGAGCCACGGTACGTGAGCACGACGGCGAGCGCGATGCCCGCGATCAGGGCGCCCGAACCGAGCCCCAGCAGTACGAATAGAAGGACCTGTTGCATCGCTCTCCCGCGGGGTCAGCCGGGCGGGACCTCAAGCGAGGCCCCGCCCAGTCGGGTCATGTCACTGCGGCGGCTGCAACCAGGACGCCGCCTTCTTGAAGTCGTTCTTCCCGTGATAGGTGAAGAACTGGGTGCGGTCGTTGCAGACCGCCGGTGCGTCCGGGTACTTCCCGCACTGCAGCTCCGGAGCTCCGAGGGCCACCGGCCCCGTGAAGCTCTTCGCCTTGTTCAGGATCGCGTTCGGGCTGAGGTTGTTCGGCCCGAGCTCGTTCAGGAACTTGACCGTGGTGAGCACCTGAGAGAAGGACACGATCACCCACGGATCAGGCGCGTCCTTCACGTTGTACTTCTTGACGACCGCCATGTACGCCGGCATCCCGGGATCGGTGGGGTCGCCGAACAGCGAGCTCGCGATCGCGTAGGTCCAGATCGGATAATCGCCGCCCAGCCCGGCCGAAACCGTGGGGTTGAGGCACAGCGGGGCCGACACGATCTTCTTCGCGTCGGTGATTCCGAGCTGCTTGAGCCCCTTCGCCTGGTTCACGCATCCCGACGCGTCGCTGTACGGGATCACCATGTCGGCACTTGGCGCCCCCGCGGCGGTGAGCGG
>DATEPK010000007.1:0-10137 GCA_035273245.1 Thermoleophilaceae bacterium | reverse complement strand
GGGCATCTCCTTCTGGAGGATGTTGAGCCCGGTGCCCGAGTTCATGGCCGCCGTGATGCCGCAGACGCGCTCGTCGCGCTTGCACTCCTCCACGAGCGCCTCGCCGAACACCGTCGTGTACTGCGGCGGCGCCGGCTTGGCGAAGCGCGCGGCTCCGTTCTTCTTCGGAGCGGGCGCCGGGGCGCCGTTCACGATCGAGGCGGGCTTGGCGGCGTGCCACTTCTCCATGCCCTCGAGGCCGCCCTCCTCGGCGGGCGCGAAGCCCTTGCCCTTCACCGTCTTGATGTGGACCACAACGGGGCGGTCGGCCTTCAGCGCCTCGCCGATCGCGTTCCGCAGCGCGTGCACGTCGTGGCCGTCCACCACGCCCACGTAGGCGAGGTCGAGCTCCTCGAACAAGAGCCCGGGCGCCCAGAATGCCTTGATCGACTCCTTGATCTGCGGGCCGAGCCGCTCGATGCGGTCGCCGATCCCGGCGGGAAGCTTCGTCAGCCCGGTCTCCACGCCCTCGCGCGCGCGGTGAAGCTTGGGATTGAGCCGGACGCGGTTGAAGTAGCGCGACAGCGCCCCCACGTTCGGCGCGATCGACATGCCGTTGTCGTTGAGGATGATCACGATCGGCACGTCCATGCCGCCCGCGTTGTGGAGCGCCTCGAACGCGACGCCGCCGGTGAGCGCGCCGTCGCCGATCACCGCGACGACCTTGCCGTCCTCGCCGATCCCGCGCCGCATGGCCTCCTTCAGCCCCACGGCGTACGAGACCGAGGTGGAGGCGTGGCCCGCGCCGATGATGTCGTGCTCTGACTCGAAGATCGAGCAGAAGGGCGCGAGGCCGCCGTACTGGCGGATCGTGCTGAGCTGGTCGCGCCGGCCGGTGAGCACCTTGTGCGGATAGGCCTGGTGGCCGACGTCCCAGATGATCTTGTCCTTGGGCGAGTCGAGCAGGCTGTGAAGCGCCACCGCGAGCTCGCATACACCGAGGTTGGCGCCGAAGTGGCCACCGATCTCGCCGATCGTGTCGATCACGTGCTCGCGCACTTCCTGCGCGAGCTGCTGGAGCTGGTCGTCGTCCAGCTCGTGGAGGTCCTGTGGCTTGTTGACGTTCTCGAGAAAGCTCATGTGTCTCTGGTCAGGATGTAGTCCGTGATCTGCTCGAGCGTTGCGGTCTGGCCACCCGCATCCGCGAGCGCCGTGCGGGCGTTCCGATGTGACTCCCTGGCGAGCTCCCTCGCCTTTTCCAATCCGAACACGCTTACGTAGGTGCGCTTGCCGTGACGCTCATCGGAACCCTGGGGCTTGCCGAGCGCGGCCTCGTCACCTGTCACATCGAGTATGTCGTCGACTATCTGGAAGAGCACCCCCAACTCCGCCGCAAAGCGGCGCAGGCCCATTGTCGCAGCTTCTCCGGCCCCAAACAAAAGGAGTGGGCACTCGATTGCGGCGGCGATGAGGCGGCCGGTCTTCAGCTCGTGCAGGTGGCGAAGGCCTGCCTGGTCGTGGGGGGCGGTCTCCTTCACGTCCACGTATTGCCCGCCCACCATGCCGCTAACCGAGATTGCGGCCACAAGATGGCGCAACGCCCTCAACACGCGCTCCGGCTGGCCGTCCTGCTCGTCGAGCACCAGCTTGATCGCCTCGGCGAAGAGGCCGTCGCCCGCCAGGATCGCCACGTCCTCGCCGTAGACCACGTGGCAGGTGGGCTTGCCGCGGCGCAGCTCGTCGTCGTCCATGGCCGGCAGGTCATCGTGGATCAGCGAGTAGGTGTGGATCAGCTCGATCGCGGCCGCGAGCGCCATCACCTCGTCCTGGTCGTGGCCCAGCGCCTCCGCGGTAGCGATCGCCAGCACCGGGCGGATGCGCTTCCCGCCCGCGAGCAGCGAGTAGCGCATGGCCTCCTCGAGCCCCGCGGTGGTGGTCTCCTCGGAGAAGCGCAGCTGCTCGAGATACCCGTCAACGTCGCGCTGGAGCGCGACGGGGTACTCCGCCTGGCGCGCCGGGGCGCTCACAGGAGCTTCTCCTGGCCGGGCGGCTCGCCGGCGGTGGCAGCGCGCGCCTGGACGTCCAGCTCCGCTCCCAGCTGCTGCGCTAGCTCCGCGCAGCGCTCCACGGCCTGCGCCGCGGCATCGGAGTCGAGCTCGCCGGCGCGAAGCCGGGCCGCGGTCTGCTCAAGCTCGTCGATGAGCGAGTCCAGCCGGCTCACAGCGGCGACGCGCTCCCCTGCTCCCGGTGCACGGCGCCGAGGATGCCGTTGATGAAGCCGGGCGCGTCAGCGCCACACAGCTCCTTGGCTGCCTCGATTGCCTCGTCGATCGCTACCTCAGCGGGCACGTCTTCCCTCCTCAGTAGCTCGTACAGCGCAACCCGCAGGATGTTTCGTTCGAGAGGCGCGATTCTGTCGAGCGTCCAGCCCACCGAGTGGCGCTCGATGAGCGCGTCGAGCTCCGGCTGGGCCGCCGCCGTGCCCTCCGCGAGCTCACGGGTGAACGCCTTCGTGTCCCTGCTGAGAAGCGATTCGAGCGGCCGGCCCGTCACATCACGCTGGTAAAGGGCCACCACGGCGGCCCGGCGCTGCTCGCTCCGATTCAAGGGCTCAGGCCCTCGAGACGTATTCGCCCGAGCGGGTGTCCACGCGCACGCGATCGCCGATGTTGACGAAGAGGGGCACGCGAACCGTCACGCCCGACTCGAGCTGCGCCGGCTTGTCACCGCCGCCGCTTGCCGTGTCGCCGCGCACGCCCGGCTCGGTCTCGGTCACCGCCAGCTCGACCGCGCTCGGCACCTGGAAGTCCGCCGGCTCCTCGTCCACGTAGAGCACGTCGACGGTCTCGTTGGGGATGATCCACTTGAGCGCCTCGCTCACCGTCCCCTCGGCCACGGTGATCTGCTCGTAGCTCTCGAGGTCCATCAAATGCGCGTCCGTGCCATCGGCGTATAGGAACTGCATCTTGCGCGTCTCGGTGCGGATGGGACGGAACTTCTCGCCCGCCCGGAAGGTCTTGTCGATCACCGCGCCGTCGCTGCTGCGCTTGAGCTTGGTGCGCACGAACGCGCCGCCCTTGCCCGGCTTGACGTGCTGGAACTCGACGATCTTGTAGACGACCCCATCGACCTCGATGTGGGTTCCGTTCTTGAACTGGTTGGTGCTGATCACGGTTGGGAAGGGTAGCTATAGGCGCCTGCACCATCGGGGCGCCGGCGTGGAATCATCGCGCGCCCATGGAGGCCTTGATAGTCACATGGCAGGCGGGTGGCGGAACGCAGGTGGCACTCGGGCTGGGGCGCTCGCTCGTGCAGAAGGGGCATCGCGTGCGCGTGCTGGCGCCGGCTCCGTATGCCGCGCGCGTTGAGGCCGCGGGGTGCGTGCACCGCCCTTTTCCGCCAGAGCTCGAACTCGAGCGGGGGCAGCGCGTGGAAGAGCAACGGGCCGTGCTCGAGCGGATCTTCTACGGCCGGGAGCTCGCCGAGGCCGTGCGATCGGAAGCCAGCGAGGCAGGAAGCGACGTCATCGTCGTCGATTACCTCCTGCGCTCGGCGGCTGCGATGGGCGAATTGCTCCCGACGGCGCACGTACTGCTGATCCACACCATCTTCGGCTTTCATGGCGGGAGGGACGACGACGCCGCCACGCGAAAGCGCTGGTACGCGCCGGTGAACTCCGCGCGCCGCGCCCTTGGGCTCGAAGAGCTCGCAGCGGAGTCCGATTCCGTCACGGTCGCACTCACACGCCGCGCAGCCGGCGCGATCGTCGCGCTGCCGCGCGAGTTCGACGACTGGAACGATCCGCCGGAGAACGTGGTCCACGCCGGCCCGATCGTCGAGAGCCCAAGTCCGGAGCCGTGGAGCCCGCCGTGGGCAGGCGACGATGCTCGCCCCCTCGTGGTGGTAAGTCTCGGCAGTCAGTACATGCAGCAGACGGAGGTGCTGCGCCGGATCGCGGATGCACTACGTGCGGCACCGGTCCGCGGGCTCGTTCTGACGGGCGAGATCGAGCCGGCCGAGATTCCGGCCAGCGCCAATGTCGACGTCGAGTCCTACGTTCCTCACGACGCGCTGCTGTGCCACGCATCGCTTGTGGTGACGCATGCGGGTACCGGCACTCTGCTGGCCGCCTTCGCCGCCGGCCTGCCGGTGCTCTGCGTGCCACTCGGCCGAGATCAGCCGCAGAACGCGCGGAGAGTCTCCGAACTCGGGCTGGGCCGCACGATTGAGCCCAGCGCGGACGTCGCAGACATCACGGCGGCCGTCGCCCAGGTGCTCGAAGAGCCGGCATACAGGGAGCGCGCGGCGTGGATGAGCTCGGTGATCCGGAGCTACGACGGCGGCGCGCCCGCCGTGCGGATGCTCGAACGGCTGGCCGCCCGCGCCTCGCGGGACTGAGGTACCGTCGCACCCTTGTTCGAGGTCGAGACACGCACCGTGGCCGGGCGCCCGGCGGCCGTGGGCAGCGCCGGGCCGTACACGCTCGTGGTGGACCGTCCCGCAGATGGCGGCGGCGACGGGATCGGCTTCAACGGCGGCCAGCTGCTCTATCTAGCCGTGGCGCGCTGCGTGTCGAACGACATCTACCGCGAGGCGGCCGGCATGGGCGTCCGGGTGGACTGCGTGCGGGTGCGCGTGACGGGCGACTTCGGAGGCGATCCTCCGGTGTCCGGCCCGATCTCGTACGAGGTGGAGATCGAGGGCGACGATCCGGAGCGACTTCGCGAGCTCGTGCAGCATGTGGACCGCATAGCCGAGATCCCGAACTCGCTTCGCGGGGCGACAGAAGTGCGATTGGGCGAAGTCCGAGTCAGCGGACCGTGAGCCGCGCGAGCAGCGTGCTCAGCGCCACCACGCCCAGCGCCACCGACCCAGCCGCCATTCCGAACACCGCGCGCGGGCCGAGAGCGTCGGACAGGGCGCCCGCGGCGAGAAGAGGCAGCGCAAGCGAGAGCTGCACCACCGCTATGTGCGCGGCGTAGACCCGTCCGCGCACGTCGTCGGAGACCCTGCGCTGGAGGACCAGGTCCTCCCCCACCTGCACGATGCTCATCGTCGCGCCCCCGATGACGAAGCCGGCGAGCGCGAGCGCCAACCCCGGCGAGATCGCCACGATGCCGAACGCGAAGCACAGCCCGGCCGCGGATCCCAGGATCACGCGCGGCTCGTCGCGCCGGCCGAGCATCCGCGGATAGAGCTGCGCTCCCGCCAGGCCGCCGGCGCTCCAGATGGCCACCATCGCTCCATACCCGAACGTTCCGGCTCCGAGCAGATGGGCGAGGGGCACCTCCGCCGGCATCACGAGCCCGTTGCCCACGTCCACGAGCGCGAAGCCGAGCGTCAGAGCGCGCAGGGTGGGATGCGTGAAGAGCAGCCGGAAGCCCTCAGTCACACTGAAACGCGGAGCGCCGGCTTCCGTCTCAGCAGCCCGGAAGTGCCCGCTGAGGGTGGAGATCAGCAGCGCCGAGAGGACGAACGAGCACGCATTCACGATGAACGCGGCCGATCCGCCGATCGCGACCACAAGGCCGGCGCCGATCAGCGGCGCCACGAGCCGCCCGGCAGTGACGGCCACGGTCAATCGCGAGTTCGCCCACGGCAGATCCTCCTCGGTGGCCACCGCGGGAATGAGCGATCCGGAAGTGGGCAGGAAGGGCGCCGCCGCCAGCGCCGCCGCGAACGCCAGCGCGAGCAGCGCGGCCGGAGCATGCACGGCGGCCATGCCGAGAAAGCACGCCGCACCGAGCAGGTCGGACACGACGAGAACGCGACGGCGATCAAAGCGGTCGCTGATCAGCCCGCTGATGGGACTGAAGACAGCTGGGACGGCGAACGCGATCAGGAGCGCCGCTCCCACCCAGGTGGCCGAGCCCGTCCGCGCGTACAGCACCACCGCCAGCGCCACGCCCGCGGACACGCTGCCGGCAACGGACACGAGCCGGGCGGCGGCCAGGCGCCGAACTGCAGCACGAGAGGGAGTGGGCACGGCGGTCATGGAGCGGACGTCCTCGAGGTCGAGGTGGGCAGGACGAATTGACGTGTGCGCTCTACTCCATGAGGCTGCAAGCGTAATCACACCTACGAACGGAGGACAAGTGGACGAAGCCAAGGTGCGCGAGCACGCCGAGCGTCACGGCAAGTCGGTCGAGCGCGGCGACATGGCGGCGGTCGCAAGCGATCTAGTCGAGGAGCTCCATCCTCAGATCCCGGCGATCGGCCAGATCCTTCCCAACCCGTGCACCAAGGCCGAGGTGCTGAGCGTCGAGCCCGACGACGACCACGCGATCGTCCACATCCGCTACAGCGGCGACGACAAGACGGTGACGATCCGCTCCCGCTGGGAGGAGCGCGGCGGCACGCCGATGATCGTCGACGCGGGCCCGGTCGAATGAACGCGCCCCAGAAAATCGTCCCGCCGTTCACCGAGGAGACGGCACGCGCGAAGGTGCAGGGCGCCGAGGACGCCTGGAACACGCGCGATCCGGAGCGGGTCGCGCTCGCCTACACGGAGGACTCGCAGTGGCGCAACCGCGACGAGTTCTTCAGCGGCCGCGAGGCGATCGTCGAGTTCCTCAAGCGCAAGTGGGCGCGTGAGCTCGACTACCACCTGCGCAAGGAGCTGTGGTGCTTCCACGACAACCGCATCTCCGTGCGCTTCGAGTACGAGAGCCACGACCCGGACGGCCAGTGGTGGCGCAGCCACGGCAACGAGCACTGGGAGTTCGACGAGGAGAGCGGGCTGATGCGCCGCCGCGACGCGAGCATCAACGACTACAAGATCGACGAGTCGGAGCGGCGGATCAGGTAGCGGGCAGGAGCCAGTCCTCGACCTGCGAGACGAACATCGCAGGGTCGGCGTCCATGGCGGCGTGGCCGTGCCCCGGCAGCTCCACCAGCTCGGCGCCGGGTACCGCGTGGTGAGAAGCGTGGGCAGCGCGCGTCAGCGCCGGGGTGGTCGCGGTGCCGAGCAGGATGCGCACCGGCACACCTATGGTGCTCAGCCGCGCCGGGTCGGCCACATATTCGTTCGACGCGCGCAGCTCGCGCGCGAGGGTGTGCGCCGCCGTGCGGCGGTGCTCCCACAGCGGGGTGGATCTCATGGCTTCGATCGCGGCGTCGTCCATCTGCAGCATGCGGCTGTAGAAGATCGTGAGGATCGCGTCAGGATCCGCGCCGGCGGCTTCCACGTGGGCGACGGCATCTTCGGGGTTCAGCTCCGCGGAGTCGGTGCTCAGCGCGGGCTCGTAGACGAGCATCCGCGCGATGCCCGGGCACGCGGTCGCGGCCTCTAGCGAGGCGGCGCCGCCGTACGAGTGCGAGAGCACGAGCACCGGGCCGCCTATCGCCTCCACGAGCGCACGGATGTCCTCGGCTTCCCGCTCGAGCGAGTAATTGTCGCCGTTCTCGTCCGCGCTGAGGCCGCGCCCACGCCGGTCCATCAGATGGAGACGGAAGCGCTGCGCCAGCGCGTCGCGCACCGCCTCCCAGCGGTGGCGTTCCGCCGTGCTGCCGTGGATCGCGAGGAGTGCGGGCCCTTCCCCCGTCACCTCGCAGCCCACCCGCGTGCCGTCGGCTGAGGTTGCGTACAGCGTGTCCACCGGCTAGGCCTGGAGATCCGCAGGAAGGCGATTCTCGCCGCGCAGCTTCTCGAGGTGCGCGTCGAGCGTGACACCGGCTGCGCGGCGCAAGTCGGGCGACACGTGCCAGGGAACGTCGTCCCAGGCGGCGTCGAGCAGCTCGTCGCGGTCGCGCAGACCCATCTCGAGCGCGGCGAGCAGCTTGCGCTCGCGCTCGAGGCGGTGCTCGATGTACTCGTCGAGCTTGGCCTGCGGATCGTTCACGATCGGGCCGTGGCCCGGGCAGAGCGCCTCGAGGTCGAGCTCGCGCAGCCGCTTCAGCGCATCGAGGTAGCGGCCGAGGCCGCCGCCCCCGGGCACGATGAAGCTGCTGCCGGTTCCGGCCACGGCATCGCCCGTGAAGGCAACCTTCCCGTACAGGAACGCGACGTGGTCGGGGGCGTGGCCGGGCGTGGCCATCGCCGTGAGCGGGCCGACCTGCTCACCGTCGCCCGGCCGGACCATCGGCACCCCGCCGGCGCGCTCGGCGAGCGCGGGCGCGCCCTCGTCATGGTCGGGATGCGCATGCGTGATCGCGATTCCCTCGATCGCGCCACCGGCGGCTTCGAGCACAGCGTCGAGGTGATGCGAGTCGTTGGGCCCGGGGTCGATCACCCAACGCTCGACCACATAGGTGTTGGTGCCGTCGAGCGTGAAGGCGGACGGATTGGGGGCCCTCACCCGGATCACGCCGTCCGGAATGCGCTCGGTCTGATCCATGACCCAATAATGGCTGACCGCTGGCGAAGCGGCCGGAACGTGACTTACCCTGGCAATTCGTATGCGACGTGTCTGGCCCACTCGCGCTGTCCTCGCCTGCCTCGCCACGCTCGCGTTCGCGGCGCCGGCGCACGCGTCCACGACGATCGGCATGGCCGCGACGAGCGAGCCGGACAACTGCGCTCCGAACATCGACTTCCTGCAGAAGGATGTGGGATCGCTGGTGGGATACACGCCGTCGTACGACGTGCCGCCGCCCGGCGGCGTGATCACCTCGTGGAGCACCAGGCCGATGGACGGCTCCGGGGCGGGCGCGCAGCTCAAGGTCTACGGGCCGACTGCGGACCCGGCTACGTGGACGCTTGTGGGGGAGTCCACGAGCAAGACGCTCACGGGCGGAACGCTCAACACCTTCGCGACCCGCATACCGGTTCAGGCCGGCGACCGGATCGGCGTGCGGACCGGCTCAAACGGCGGCGGTCCATGCACGTTCCCGTATGACGGGATCTCGGCCGATATGAACTCGCTCGGACCGGGATACGACATCTGGTCCTTCCAGAAGATGTCGGATCCCACCTTCAACCCGCCGGTGGGCACTAGCGTCGCCTTCAACGACGACACGCTGGAGCAGCTGGTGAACATCGCGGCCGTCGTCGAGCCCGATGCCGACGGCGACGGGTTCGGCGACGAGTCGCAGGACAAATGCCCTGGCGTGGCAGGCGCGAACAACGGCTGCCCGCCTCCGGCGCCGCCCGTCGTGGTGCCGCCTCCACCCGAGCCGCAGGTGCCGCTGGCTCCCGCGCCGCAACTCAGCGTGACCGCTGCCGCCCGCCACACGCAGCACGTGCTCAAGCAGCACGGCATCGTGGTCACACTGCGGCCGAACGTGGCGAGCACCATCACCGGCACAGCCACGGTCAGCATTCCCAACGGCTCCAAGGTGCTGCGCTTCAAGCGCGCGACGAAGAAGGCCGCGGCTGGCGGCAAGGTCACGCTCAAGCTCACGCTCACGAAGGCTCAGCTTCGCCGCGTGAAGGCCGCGCTGCGCCAGCACAAGCTCACCGCCAAGGCCACCCTCACCACGACAGCCACCGGCCAGAAGCCGGCCGTCAAGCGCCTCAGGATTCGCCTCAAGCCGTAGCCGGTACGCGCCGCGCGGTTAGGCTGCGCGCACTGGGCCACGAATCGAGGAGACGGAATGCCTGACGACCTCATGTTCAAGTCCGCCACGGAGCAGGCGGCGCTTGTGCGATCCGGCGAGGTGAAATCGCGCGAGCTGGTGGAAGCGTCGCTTGGCGCGATCGACTCGGTGAACGACGAGCTGAACGCCGTGATCACGCGCTGCGACGAGCGTGCGCTCGCGGAAGCCGACACCGTGCAGGCGGGCGATGAGCGTCCGCTCGCCGGCGTGCCGCTGCTCGTGAAGGACCTCGCTGCCGTGACCGAGGGCATCCGCACGACCATGGGCATGCGCGCGATGGGCGAATGGATCCCGGACTTCGACAGCGCGACGGTCCGGCGCCTGCGCGAGGCCGGGGCGATCATCGTCGGCAAGACGAACCTGCCCGAGATGGGGATCCTGCCGGTGAGCGAGCCGCTGCGCTTCGGCCCGGCGCGCAACCCGTGGGACACCTCGCGCACGCCCGGCGGCTCGTCGGGCGGGAGCGCCGCGGGCGTGGCTGCGGGCATGGTGGCGATCGCCCACGGCAATGACGGCGGCGGCTCCATCCGCATCCCGGCGTCCTGCTGCGGGCTCGTCGGGCTCAAGCCGAGCCGCGGCCGCGTGTCCTGGGCGCCGCACACGGCCGAGCTGGCCGCGGGC
>DATEPK010000006.1:0-13806 GCA_035273245.1 Thermoleophilaceae bacterium | reverse complement strand
GTCGGCCACGAACTCGCGCTGGCGCTCGAGCATCGCCTCGGTCTCGCCACGCGCGGAATCGAGGGCAACAAGCATCTGTTCGAGCGTGCGAGCGAGATCGGCCACCTCGTCGTCCGCCTCGGGCATGGGGAGATGGACGGCCGGATCGCGGGTGCGGGCGATGTCCTTGGCTGCGCTGGTGAGTCGTGCGATGGGCGACATCGCGCGCCGCGCCACCGCAAGCCCGGCGAGCAATGCGAGCAGCGACCCGCCCAGCACGCCGAGGATGAGGAACAGCCGCACGCGGCCGATCGTGTGAGCAAGATTTGCCCTCGGCTTGCCGTATTCCATGTAGCCGACGGGACCGCCCTGCGGCGGGTACAGCGCCTTGGTGACGACGCGGTAGCCGTTCACCTCGTGTAGTCCGGAGCGCGGGGGACCGAGGTTCGGCGGATGCTTGAACGGCGCATAGGTCTTGCGGTGGCCATCGAGGTCGATGAAGCTGATGACGGCGCCGCCTGCGGTAGCCGCCTCGAGGGCGTCTGGCTGGCTCGTGAGTTGGAAGCCCTCGAGCGTTCGCTCCCAATGCAGCCGGTCCTGGAGCTGCTGCGCGGAAACCTGCAGGTCGTTATCGAAGTCCGACCGCATACGCGACACCGTCACGACCTCGACCAGGATCGCGAACAACAGCAGGATCACAAAGGTCAGCCCCGCCGACGTGATCGCCAGCCGCCAGCGGACCGGGAGCTTGTCGAAGCGGTTCATGCCGCGCGCAACACGTACCCCGCGCCGCGAACCGTGTGCAGAACACGCGGCTCGCCGCCGGCCTCGAGCTTGCGCCGCAGGTTGGACACGAACACGTCCACCGTGTTCGTCTCCACGAGAACCTGGTAGCCCCAGACGTTCTCGAGCAGCGCTTCCCTCGACACCACAAGCCGCTCGTTGCGCATCATGTACTCGAGCAGCTCGAACTCGCGGGACGTGAGCTCGAGCGGGCGGTCCCCACGCAGAACTTCGCGCGTGTCGGGGTTCAGGCGCAGATCCCCAACAACCAGGAAGGCACTACCGCGCGGCGGCCGCCGGCGGAGCAGCGCGCGCAGCCGCGCGAGCAGCTCCTGACGGTCGAAGGGCTTGACGAGGTAGTCGTCGGCGCCCGAGTCGAGCCCCGTCACGCGCGCGTCCACGCCGTCGCGCGCGGTGAGCATGAGGATCGGGACGTCGCTCGAGTCGCGAATGCGCTGGCAGACGTCGATGCCGTCGAGGCGCGGAAGGCCGAGGTCGAGCACCACAGCATCGGGCTCGAACACCGCCGACTCCTCGAGCGCCGCCACGCCGTCCTCGGCGAGGCGCACGTCATAGCCCTCCAGCCGCAGCGAACGGCGAAGAGCGCCGCCTATCTCGGCGTCGTCCTCCACCACAAGTACGCGCGGCTTGGGTGCCATTCCATTGATGGTATTTCGAGCGGACCGCCCGCTCGCGCTGATTTAACCCCCTTTTAGGCCGCGGGATTCGGTGTCCCCGCGCGGGCAGGGAGGCGGGAATCGGTGTCGAAGCCTTTTCGCGCTAGACATGGCAAGCCGCCGACCCACCAAGAAGAAGGCTCGCCGCGGGCGCCAGAGCGTGTTCTCGGACGTGCTCCGCCTGCCTCAGATGCCGCATTTCGACGACCAGGAGCTGGACCTCATCGGGCTCGGGCTGGTCGCGCTAGCCGCCTTCTTCGCGTTCGTCTTCTACCTCGGCTGGGACGGCGGCAAGGTGGGGGAAACGCTCGCGGACGGCTTCGTCTACCTGTTCGGAGGCGTGGGCTACCTGGTACCGATCGCGATGTTCGGCACGGGCGCGGTGCTCGTCACGCGCGAGCTTCTGCCGTCGGTGCGTCCATTCAAGGCGGGCGCCATCTGCCTTCTCACAGGCCTCATGCTGGGCCTCGCCGCGCGCTCATTCGGCATCGGTCCCGCACATCCGGTGAGGCACGGCTACTTCAAGCCCGAGTACTACAAGCACCACGGCGGCCTCGTGGGCGACGCGATGTACGCCGTCACGAAGACGCTGATCCAGCAGTTCGGCACCGACATCCTGTTCCTGTTCCTGATGGCGGCCGGCGTACTCCTGCTGAGCGGCGCGTCGCTCGCCGGGATCGTGAAGGCGACGGGCGACAGCGTGACCGCGACCACTCGCCGTGTGCGCCAGTCCACTCACGAGTTCGCGGCGATCGTGACCGGCAAGGAGCAGGCCGAGCAGAAGCCGGCGCCACCGTCGCTCGACGATGACCGGCCGCCCGAGGTGGAGCCGGTGGTGCGCGCCACCCACGTGGAGGCGCCGGCGCTCGACGGGGAGCGCCGCTTCCCTGACTTGTACGGCCACGACGACGAGGCGGACACGATCGACGAGAGCCAGCCTGAGCCCGAGGAGGCCGAGTCCGAGATCGAGGATGACGTGACGGCCGGGGTGGCCGCCGTGCGCGAAGACGCCGCGCCGCGTCAGGAGGAGCTCACGCCGATGGGCAACAAGCGCTCAAACGTCACCGAGGCGGACGACACGCAGTACTCGCTCCCCAGCCCTTCCAAGCTCAAGCGCTCGAACGGCAACGCGAAGGTCGACACGAGCGGCCAACAGCGCACGGCGGCCCAGCTCGTGGAGGCGCTCGGCCACTTCGGCGTGGAGGCGCAGGTGGTGGGCACCGTCACCGGTCCGCACGTGAGCCGCTACGAGATCCGCCTGGCGCCCGGCACCAAGATGTCGAAGGTGAGCGCGCTCAAGGACGACCTCGCATACGCGCTTGCGGCCACTGACGTGCGCATCCTCGCGCCGATTCCCGGCAAGCAGGCCGTGGGAGTGGAGGTGCCGAACCAGGTGCGCCGCATCGTGCACCTCGGCGACGTGTATCAGGAGGCGCCGAAGGGCTGGTCGCCGCTCACCGTGTGGCTCGGCAAGGACATCGCAGGCAAGGCGATTGGCACCGACATCGCCAAGCAGCCGCACATCCTCGTGGCCGGCACCACCGGCTCCGGTAAGTCCGGCTGCGTGAACGCAATGCTCTCCTCGATCCTTCTGCGCGCCACGCCGAACGAGGTGCGGCTCGTGCTCGTCGATCCCAAGCAGGTGGAGCTGAACCACTACGACGCGATCCCGCACCTGCTCACGCCCGTGATCACGAGCCCGCGCCTGGCGGCCAACGCGCTCGCCAACCTCATCAAGGAGATGGAGGAGCGCTACTCGATCATGAGCCGCGCCCGCACGCGCAACCTGGTTGAGCTGAACCGCCACCGCGAGCGCGAAGGCGAGCAGCCGCTGCCCTACATCCTCTGCGTGATCGACGAGCTGGCGGACCTGATGATGGTCGCGCCCGGCGAGGTGGAGGACTCGATCATCCGGCTCGCGCAGAAGTCGCGCGCCGTGGGCATCCACCTGCTGCTCGCCACCCAGCGCCCGAGCGCGGACATCATCACCGGCATGATCAAGGCGAACGTGCCGGCGCGCATCGCCTTCGCCGTGTCCTCGCAGACGGACTCCCGCGTGATCCTCGACCAGAACGGCGCGGAGTCCCTGCTCGGCCAGGGCGACATGCTCTTCCGGCCCGCGTCCGAATCGCGCGGTGCGCGCATCCAGGGCGCGTTCATCACCGAGGAGGAGATCGAGAAGATCACATCGCACTGGGCGAAGCAGGGCGAGCCCGAGCTCCACGAGGAGCTGCTCGAGGCCGTGGAGGGCGCGAGCGACGACTCGGACCGCGACTTCGACCCGGACGCCGACGACCTGCTCGGCGAGGCCATCTCCACCGTCGTCCAACTGGGCAGCGCCTCCACCTCGATGCTCCAGCGCCGCCTCCGAATCGGCTACACCCGAGCCGGCCGCCTGATCGACATGATGGAGCGGCGGGGAGTGATCTCGGGCTATGAGGGCTCGAAGGCGAGGCAGGTGCTTATCACCGAAGGTGATCTGCCGCGCGTGTTGGATGCGCTTGACGAGCCTGTCGGCGCTCCGAGCGAATAGGCCATAGGCCACAGGCCAGAGGCCACAGAGGCGTCGGTCGACAGGAGCTGTGGCCTGTGGCCCGTGGCCTGTGGCCTGAGCCGCCACAATGTGGCGGCTATGCCGACCCCCATTGGCGACACTCTCCGTGAGGCGCGCATGCGCCAGAAGATCGACATCACCGAGATCGAGGCGAAGACCAAGATCCGGGCGAAGTACCTGCGCGCGATGGAGAACGAGGAGTTCGATCTCCTCCCGGGCAGCACGTTCGCGAAGAGCTTCCTGCGCACGTACGCCGAAGCGCTGGGCCTCGACGCGCACCGTTTGCTGGACGAGTACCGCGCGCAGTACGAGCCGCGTGAGGAGGGCGATCTGCCTCCGCTGGCCGGCCAGCCACGGGGGCGTTCCCCGCGAGACCGTCGCGACCGCCGCTATGAGCGCCGGCCGCCGGGGCGGGGCGCGGCCATCCTGGGGCTGATCCTCGTGGCGGTGATCGTGCTGGCGGTGATCGGGCTCGTGAACAGCGGCGGTGGCTCCAAGGGAGCGGGCTCAACCAGCACGACGCAGGCTCTGAAGCCGAAGAAGCATCACCACAGGCACCGCACGAGGTCCACGGCAACTCCCACGCGGGTGAGCCTGCGCATAACGCCAACCGTGCCCACCTACATGTGCGTGGACCGCGGCCTCGGCACCACGCCGATCTATCAGGGCATAACGGACCAGGCGCAGAGCTTCCACGGCCGGCACCTGCGGCTGAACCTTGGGAAGACCTCGGTGACGATCACCGCCAACGGCAAGCAGGTGCCGCTCACGCCGGGGCCGAATCCGGCCGGGATCGACTTCAAGCCGGGCAAGCACACGGACATTCCGGTCGGCCAGCGGCCCTGCGCATGACGGTCCGCGCGGGAATCGTCATCACCGGCACGGAGGTGCTGAGCGGGAAGATCTCAGACCGCAACGGCCCCTGGCTCGCCGAGCGCCTGTTCGAGCTGGGAATCGACCTCGCGCACATCACGATCTGCGGCGACCGCCGCGAGGACATGGAGGCCCAGCTTCGCTTCCTGGCGGACGAGGGCGTGCAGCTGATCGTGACGAGCGGCGGCCTGGGTCCCACCGCGGACGACCTCACGGGCGAGGTGGTGGCGGCCTTCCAGGGTCGTCCGCTCGAGCTAGACAGCGACATGGAGGCGAAGATCGCCCGCATCCTCGAACCGCTGATGAAGCGCTTCCAGCACCTCGATCGCGATGCCGTGCTCGAGGCCAACCGCAAGCAGGCGCTTGTGCCGCGGGGAGCCACGCCGATCGATCCGGCCGGCACCGCCCCCGGACTCGTTGTACCTCCCGCCGAGGGGAGCGAGGGCCCGACGATCGTGGTGATGCCCGGCCCGCCGCGCGAGCTGCAGGCCATGTGGCCTGTGGCAGTGGATACCGAGGCGTTCCAGGCCGCCGTTGCGGGCCGGCCGCAGTACGAGGAGCGGATGCTGCGGCTCTTCGGCATCCCAGAATCAGAAATTGCCGAGACGCTGCGCGTCGCGGAGCGGCAGATGGGCGGGCTCGATGGCTTGGAGATCACCACGTGCCTCAGGCGAGGCGAGGTGGAGCTCTCGGCACGCTTCGAGCCGTCGGCGAACGGCACATGGGATGAGCTCGAGCGGCTGGTGGCCGAACGGCACGAGCACGCCCTGTATTCCCGCGATGGCACCCGGATCGACGATCAGGTGGCCGACCTTCTCGCAGGCCACTGGGTGGCCACAGCCGAGTCGTGCACCGGCGGACTGCTCGCCGCGCGCATTACGGAGCGGCCCGGCTCGTCGGCGTACTTCGCCGGCGGCGTGGTGTCGTACTCGAACGAAGCCAAGGCTGAGCTCCTCGGAGTGGATCCGGCGCTGATCGAGGCCCACGGCGCCGTGTCCAAGGAGGTGGCCGAGGCGATGGCCGACGGCGCGCTGGCGCGTTTCGAGGCCGACCTGGCGGTGTCCATCACCGGCGTGGCGGGACCCGGCGGCGGGACAGAGGCCAAGCCCGTGGGCTACGTCTGCTGGTGCGTGAAGGGCACGGGCGGAGAGCACATCGTGCGTGACACGGTCCTGCCCGGCGACCGTGCGGATATCCGCGACCGCTCCACCACCGTCGCGATGCATCTCCTTCGGCGCGCGCTGGTGGGAGAGAAGGCGGCGCTCTGAGCAAGGAGCGTCCCGGGTCGCCGCGCGTGCGGCTGTTCCTGGCGCTCGACCTGCCCGAACCCACACGCGCCGAGCTGCTCGCCTGGAGGGAGCGCGCGCTCGAGGGCCGCGACGATCTCCGGCCGCTTGCGCCCGAGGCGCTCCACGTGACGCTCGTGTTCCTCGGCTACCTACCGGAGAAGAAGCTCGAACAGACTGTGACGGCGGCGTTCGAAGGCATTCGGGACCTGTCAGCGCCTCGGCTCGCCGTCCGGGACGTCCGCGCCGTGCCGCCGCGCGACCCGCGCCTGTTCGCCTTCGACCTCTCCGACGAGGGCGGTGACGCCACGACGCTGCAGGCCGCAGCGTCCCAGGCGCTTGCTGCGGCAAGGCTCTACCGCCCGGAAAAGCGCCCCTTCTGGCCGCACGTGACCTTCGCGCGCGTGAAGAGGGGACAGCGCCGCGTGCCGCCCGTCCCGGGTGACGATCTGCCCCAGACCCCGTTCGCTGCCGCACAGGTGACGCTCTATCGCTCGCACCTGAGCCCGCGGGGCGCGCGCTACGAACCGCTCGAGCGCGTCAACTTGGCGCAGTAGGGCTCAAGGATTCCCCTGCGCCGTCCGATGCATGACTCGGACCCATGGACTCGCTGCGGGAGGCCGTCCGGCAGCCCGAAGGAGGACGGCACGCTCAATGAAGAAGCTCGACTTCAACCTCACCGCCACGCTCGACCGCGTGGCCGAGTGGCAGGGCTCGGACCTGCACCTCAAGCACAGCTCGCCGCCGCTGATCCGCGTTAACGGCGAGCTCGAGCCGCTCGATGACGTGCGTGTGCTCGAGCCGGCCGACACCGAGCAGGCGCTCTGGGAGATGCTGGACCACCCGGCGCGCGTGGCCGAGTTCGAGAACGAGCACGAGGTCGACTTCTCCTACTCGCACAAGGGCGCAAACCCGGCGCGCTTCCGCGTGAACGCCTTCCGCCAGCTCGGCGGGATCACGCTGGTGTGCCGCGCGATTCCCGAGCGCATCCGTTCGATCGAGGAGCTCGGTCTCCCGGCGGCGATCTCGGAGCTCGCGCGCGAGGAGCGCGGCATCGTGCTCATCACGGGATCGACCGGGTCGGGCAAGACCACAACGCTTGCCGCGATGGTCGACCAGATCAACTCGGAGCGCGCACGCCACATCGTCACGATCGAGGACCCGATCGAGTTCGTGCACCGCGACCGCCGCTCGGTGATCAACCAGCGCGAGGTGGGCAGCCACACCGAGTCATTCGCCCGCGCGCTGCGGCGCGTGCTGCGGCAGGACCCGGACGTGATCCTCATCGGCGAGATGCGCGACGAGGAGACTGTGCGCACCGCCCTCTCGGCCGCCGAAACCGGTCACCTCGTGTTTTCCACTCTGCACACGCTCGACGCGACCGAGAGCGTGAATCGCATCGTCGACCTCTTCCCGACGCGAGCGCAGCAGCAGGCCCGCCTGATGCTGGCGAGCACGCTGCGGGGCATCGTGTCGCAGCGGCTCGTGCGCACCGCCGACGGCGGCGGCCGCGTGGCCTCCTGCGAGGTCCTGCGGATGACCGGACGCGTGCGCGACATGATCATGCGGCCGGACGAGACCACCCGCCTCTCGGAGGCGATCGCCGAGGGCGCCTACTACGGGATGCAGACGTTCGACCAGGCTCTCCACCAGCATGTGGACGCCGGCCGCATCTCGATGGAGGACGCGCTGCTCGCCGCGTCCAACCCGCACGACTTCAAGCTGCTCGTGGCGGCCAACGGCCAGCCCTCGAACAGCGTCGAGCAGGTCATCTCCGCGCAGTGACGGGCCGCCGCTCCGCGAGGAGCGCGACGGCAGCGCAGGGGAAGAGCCAGACCACGTACAGGTAGGACCAGTTGCTCGCTGACAGCTGGAGTGCGGCCAGCACCGCGCCGGAGAGCGCCGCGAGCCGTGCGGGGTCGAGCTTGTGGTCGCGAGCGTGCAGGGCCGCCCAGGACACCAGCGCGATCGTGGCCGCCTGAGCCACCTGCTGCGCGGCGCCGAGACCGAGCAGCGCCCAGGCGGACTGCAGCGTTCCGCGGCTGAGCTGGAACGAGAGGGCGTGGAGCATGTGGCCGATGCCGGCCGTGCCGCCGAGGACGACGATCCAGACGGTCAGCGTCGCGCTCAGCGCCACCACCGCGCCGACACCCCGCAGGAGCGGCTTGCCGCGCGTGCGCGCCAGCCACACGGGCAGCAGTGCGATGGGCGCGAGCTTTATCCACGCGCCCGCGGTGAGCGCGAGGGCTGAGCGGCCGCCGCGTGCTGCGACCGCCAGGGCGAGGGCGAGCGCGGCGGCGAGCAGAAGGTCGTTCGTCCCGCTCGCCACGGCCACGGCCAGGGGCGGGAACGAGAGCCACGCGAGCACCGCGCGCCGGCCACTGCCGCGCAGCGCCACCGCCACCACCAGCGCGGCCGCGAAGGCGACCAGCACGGCGCTCGAGGTGTCGTCGAACGCGTCGCGCACCGGAGCTATTGCCGCGGCCGGCAGGTAGAGCACGTAGTTGAGGAGGGGATAGGTGTCCCCGTGCACGACGTCGGGCGGCATGTGCCCGTAGGGAAGCGTGCCGTGCAGCAGAAGTGTGGCCCCGGCTGTGGAGGCGAAGCCGACGTCGATCGCTCCCGGCGAGCTCACGGCGACGATCGCGAGCAGCGCGGCGGCCGTGCCGATCCCGTAGGGGAGAAGACGCGGGGTGAGCAGCTTGTAGAGCGGCATGGCGGGCTCGGGTTCCTGGGTACGCGTGGCGCGATGCACGAAGCGCCAGCACAGGTATGCGAGCGGCGCGTAGCCCGAAAGCACGCTCAGCTCGAGCAGCTGGTGGTCGCCCGCCAGGATCGGGACGGTGAGGCCGAGCAGCGCGAGCACGTCGAGGTTGCGCAGGCTGATCAGCGGCAGCGTGGCGGTGGCGAGGATGAAGCCGATCGCGAGCAGCGCCAGGAGCCACGGAGCGTCGCTCAGCCGCGACCCGTACCGCGGCGCGCCCGGCTCGTATACCTGCGTGTGCTCGACCATTCCCTGCGCGTTCACCGCCGCCACGGCGCGCACGCGCGGCCCATCGAAGAAGGTCACGCGCGCGAGCTTCGAGTCGAGCGGTCCCACGCGCGCGTGGTCCCACCCGGCGGACACAAGCTGCTTGTGGATCAGCGGATCGGCGAGGGCTGCGCGCAGAGCCTTGGCGCGCGGCAGCGGCAGCTTCGACTCACCCGAGCCGCGCACGAGCAGCACGGCGAGCACGATCGCAAAGACCGCGATGGGAATGGCGAGGAGGGATCGCCGGCTCATCCCCACAGTTATCGGCTTTCCGGCCTGCGATGCTGAGGGTGTGGCGAGCGAGATCCCGATCACCGGCGACACGATCCGGCTCGGTCAGCTGCTCAAGCTGGCGGGCGTGGTGGGCAGCGGCAGCGAGGTGAAGGATCTGCTGGCGTCGGAGGCGGTGCTGGTGAACGGCGAGCCGGAGGACAGGCGAGGCCGCCAGCTGCATCCGGGCGATGTGGTGATCGTGGGCGGCGACGAGCTGCGCATCCTGGGCCCGGCCTGACAAGATCCCGCCCGATGGCCGCCCCGGAGCCCATGACCCGCGGTTACCGCATCGCGATGCGGATCTGCTCCCCGATCGTGCGTCGCTGGGGGCGCCTCGAGGTGGAGGGTCTCGAGCACATGCCCGAGCACGGGCCGGTGCTTCTCGCCGGCAATCACGACTCGTATTGGGATCCGGTGGCGATCGGAGTGGCCGCGCTCCCGCGGCGGCAGATCCGCGCGCTCGCGAAGTCTTCGCTGTGGAAGATCACGGGGCTCGGCCGTGTGCTCGACAGCATGGGTCAGATCCCGATCGAGCGGGGAAAGCGCGATCAGGGGGCGATGCAGCGTGCGATCGACGAGCTGCGCGGCGGCGCGTGCATCGGCATCTTCCCCGAGGGCACACGCAGCCTCGGCCGCGAGCTGCGGGCGCGGAGCGGCTTCGGCCGCCTCGCCGCCGAGGTGCCCGAGGCGGAAGTGGTGTGCGTGGCCGTGAGCGGCACGGTGGACATCCCACGCTTCCCCAAGCGCCCGCGCGTGCGGGTGAAGTTCTTCAGGCCGGCGGCCGGCGGGCTCGCGCAGGGTGAGGAGGCGGCCGCGATGGCGGTGCGCCTGCTGGAGGAGATCCGCGGCCACGCTCCGATAGCGGTGGCGGGACGAAAGCGGCGCAGGCACGCAGCCGCCACCTGAGCTGTAACGTGGGCCCATGGGTTGGCCCTCGCTCAGCTATGAGGAGTGGCAGGCGACGTGCGACACGCTGCACGCCCACACCCAGGTGCTCGGCAAGCTGGCGGCCGTGCTCGCGCCGGCGGAGCCTCAGCTCCAGCACGCCTCGCTCCTCCTGACGGCGCGAGGCTGGGAAACGCGTCCGCTGCCTGCGCCGAACGGCTCGGGCGCATTCGCCGTCTGCCTCGACCTGCACGCGCACGAGGCGGTGATCGAGCACAGTGGAGGCGAGATCCGGCGCGTGCCGCTCACGCTGAACCGAGCCGTGGGCGAGGTCGCGCGCGATGTCTTGACGGCGGCGCACGAGCTGGCCGGCGATTTCGAGCTCGACCCCACGCCGCAGGAGGTGCCCTGGACCGTCCCGCTCGACGAGGACGAGGAGCACACGACCTACGACCCGGACCAGGTAGCCGTGTATTTCGAGATGGCCACCCGCGCGGCGCTCGTGCTGGCGGACTTCCGCGCGCCCTACCGGGGCCGGTCGACGCCCATGAACGCGTGGTGGGGCTCGTTCGACCTCGCGGTGAATCTGTTCTCCGGGCTGCCGGCCGATCCGCCGTCGGACGACTACATCATGCGCAACGCAATGGACGCGCAGGAGGTGGCGGTGGGATGGTGGCCGGGCGATCCGCGCTACGGGAAGCCGGCCTTCTACGCGTACGCACATCCGGCGCCGGGTGGCTTCTCGGATGGCGAGATCGAGCCTGACGCCGCACGCTGGGACGACGCCCTCGGCGAGTTCGTGCTCGACTGGGATGACGTGGTGAAGCAGTCCGACCCGCACGCCTACGCGGTTTCGTTCGCCCGGTCGGCGTTCAGGCACGCTTGCCTCGTGTGCGAGTGGGACCCGGAGCTGTCCGCTACGGCTGAGGGGAAGCCCCCGCCCGTGCGCTAGCCGCGAGCTCCGCGAGGGCGGCGGCGATCTGCTCGCGCGCGTTCGCGTCTGACACGAGTCCGTCGGCGCCGATCGCCTGGCGCACCAGTGGGACGCGCACGCATGCGGCCTCGACGATGTCCGCGCCCGAGTAGGTGAGCACCTTGCGCAGCGAGTCGTGCGCGTCGGCGCCGCCGCTGGGAGCGGCGGGGCCCGAGACATTGATCCAGGCCACAGGCTTGCCGTAGGTGCAGCCGTCGCCGATGGTCCACTCGAGCAGGTTCTTCAGTGCGCCCGGCATGGCGCCGGCGTACTCGGGCGTGCAGATCAGGACGGCGTCTGCCTGCGCGATCTGGGCGCGCAGCTCTTTCACCGCAGGGTGTGGTGTTGCGCCCTCGGCGTCCTCGTCGGGGTTGAAGTGGGGCAGCGAGCCCATCCCGTCGTAGATCACGGTTTCGATCCCGTCGGGCGTCAGCGCCGCCGCCGTGCGAAGCGCCGCCGCGTTCGTCGACTCGGCGCGGAGGCTGCCGCAAATCAGGAGGACACGCGTCACGCGTTCTCTGCCAGGTACTGCTGCGCTACGCGCTTTGGCGCTCGGACCAGCCACGCCTCGGTCACGACCTCGTCCAGGTCCTCGAGGCTGATCTTCTCGAGCTGCACGAGGATCGCGGGGTAGCCGTCGAAGTGGGGCGTGGTGAAGAAGACGTCCGGATCGTTCTCGATCAGCGCCTGCTTGGCGAGCTCGTGCTCGACGCGCGCACCGAGGATCGGCCCGTCGGGCGCGCCGTCGCCGAGCGCCTGCAGGTCCGACTTCCGGAGCGGCCGCTCCCACACGAACAGCTTGTCCTTCACCGTCCAGTGGGTGTTGTCGCGCGAGATGCGCTCGCTCGTCTCCGGCAGTGCGAGCGCGAGACGGCGGACATCGTCCCAGGTGGCCATCTGCTGAGCGTAGTGGGCGGGGCACGACCCTCGCTATGCGTCCTCGGCCCAGCCGCGCACCGTCAGCTTTCTTACCAGGTTCGGTTACCCATACCTCGGTTGGGTGGCTAGCGCGCTTCCGATAGCACGCGGTGAAAACGCACACTTGCGGCGTCTAGTCCTTCAGCGGGAGGTATCAGTGTCCGGTTCGCGGCCCTCCGAACAGCGACTGCTGTTCGCGTTCAGCCTGTTCGTAGTTCTGTTCTGCGCGGTCCTTGCGCTCGCGCTTCCACGACCGGCCGCGGCCGACTGCATAGAAGGCGGATGCGGCGGCGGGGGAACCGTCACCGAGAATTTCACGCACACGCTCACGGTCACCCGGCCGTCGGCCGGCACGATCACGAGCACTCCCTCGGCCATCAGCTGCCCAGCCGGAAGCGGGGGCACGTGCACGAAATCCCAGACGCAGTCGAGCACCTGCACCCTTGACTCGTCTCCCTGCGCCGAGCCCACCACAGGCTGGAGCAGCTACACGCTCAGCGCGGCTGGTGGCCCGGCCGGATTCGCCGCGAGTTGGTCTGGCTCGTGCTCCGGCTCGACCTGCAGTGTCACGTTGGACGCCGACAGGAATGTGTCGCTGTCATGGGTCGACGTGACAAACCCGTCCGTCTCCGTTTCGCCTGGCAGCGTGAAGGTGGGCACGGTCCTCAACGCGAGTGCCGCCGCCTCGGACAACGCGGGAGTGGCGCGGGTTGAGTTCTGGCTCGACGGCGTACTGAAGGCGACCGACACGACCGCGCCCTACAGCGCCGCAATCGCGATGGGCGGTTTCGCCCAGGGTTCGGCGCACACGCTTACGGCGCGTGCCTATGACACGAGCGGCCGCATCGCCGACGCCTCGTCGACGGTGACCGTCGACAAGGTGGTCAACCTCACGCTTGGCGCTGTGCCCGAGTACACGAACGCCACGACCGTGCCCCTTTCGATAGGCACAGACCCAGACGCGAGCATGAAGTGCTCGCTGAACGGCGGTCCCGCCAGTACCTGCGCGAGCACATACAGCCCGCTTTCATCGCCGGCCGATGGCACCTACACCTACACGGTGACTGCCACGGACGACGTGGGCAACGTGGCCAGCGGCACCCGGACATTCACCGTGGACCGCACAGCTCCCGCCGCCTCGTTCACGGACGGGCCGACCGAGGGCGCGATCGTCGGCAGCGGGCCGATCAGCTTCAAGTTCGGCTACACGGACCTCACCCCGACCACGGTCACCTGCTCGCTCGATGGCGCGGCATTCGCCGCCTGCGACAGCGCGGACTCTCAGACGCTGGGCGGCCTCGCGGCGGGCAGCAACCACACGTTCACGGTCAAGTTCGTGGACTCGGCCGGGAACGTGACCCAGCTGGTGCGCCACTTCTCCGTGGCGGCGACGCCCCCAAGCGGCACCGGCACGGGCACCGGGTCCGGCAGCGGCGGCTCGGGCACCGGCGGTGGCGGCTCCCAGGTCGTCCTCGGCGCCGGCCCGACGGCCAGCAAGGCCAAGCTGTCGAGCCGCTTCAAGGTCAAGGGCAAGAACACGCTCGTGAGGAAGCTCGTGCTCACCGGTGTGCCGA
>DATEPK010000005.1:0-4201 GCA_035273245.1 Thermoleophilaceae bacterium | reverse complement strand
TCGTGAGGATGCGCGGCTTGGCGCTCGGGTCGGACGAGCGCAGGCGCAGCCGGCCGCGGCTCTTCGGCGTGACCAGCACCGGGCCGAGCGTGAAGGCGTGGCCGTCGAATTCGTCAAAGCCGTTGTCGTTGAAATACGCGGGCGCGAAGTGGAACTGCAGGTCCGGCGCCGGCAGGCCCGGCCGGCTTCGGACGAACGCGAATGCCTCCGCCACGCTCGAGGTGAGCGGTCCGCTGCGACGGAGCAGCCATTCCAGCAGCGCCTTCGGCTTGTCCGCCCCGTAGAGGGACTCGCTGAGCTTCGACTCCCAGATGCACACCACGTACGGGTGGTCCTGAAGGTTCTCCCCCACTCCCGGCAGGTCCACCGCCACCTGCACCCCGACCTCGCGCAGGTGATCGGCGGGACCGATGCCCGACAGCATCAGGAGCTGCGGCGAGCCGATCGCGCCGCCGGCAAGCACCACCTCGCGATCGGCGCGCGCCACCTGCTCGCGGCCGCGACGGTCGCGGTAGCGAACACCCGTGGCGCGGTCCCCCTCGAGCTCGACTCTCAGCACCTGCGCGCCGGTGACGACGGCGAGGTTCTCGCGCTTCATGTTCGGACGCAGGTACGCGTCCGCGGCGCTGAAGCGCTTGCCGTTGCGCTGCGTCACCTGCACGGGCGAGGCCCCGTCCTGCTCGGGACCGTTGTAGTCCGGCACGCGCGGGATGCCCGCCCGCTCGGCCGCGGCGAGGAAGCGCCCGGTGAGCCGCCGCGGCGAGCGCTCGTCGGCCACGTTGAGCGGACCGCCGCTCGCGTGGTGCTCCGATTCGCCCCGCTCGTTGTTCTCCGCGCGCAGGAAGTACGGCTGCACGTCCTTCCAGCCCCAGCCCGGGCAGCCCTGCGACTCCCACAGGTCGTAGTCGAGCGGGCGGCCGCGCACGTACAGCATCGCGTTCATCGAGCTCGACCCGCCGAGCCCCTTCCCGCGCGGGATGTAGAGCGAGCGGCCCTGGCAGGCGGGCTCCGGCTCGGTGGCGTAGTCCCAGTCGAGCTTCGTCTTGAACTGCTTGGCGAAGGCGGCGGGGATCGCCACATTCGGATGTATCGCCTTGCCCCCCGCCTCGAGCAGCAGGACGCGCACGGACGGATCCTCCGAGAGCCGGGCGGCGAGCACGCAGCCGGCCGAGCCGGCGCCGACGATCACGTAGTCCGCGGCGGGCATGCGCGGAGCATCTCAGAACGCGCCCCCTCGGGGGAACTGCAACATCTCGTCAGGTGTGTTGCTACGGTGGCCGGCGCTGCTGTTGCAACCGTGATGAAAGGCGGGGGGCCTGATGCGGGGATGGCTTGTTGCGGGAATTTCGGCTGCCGTGCTGCTGTGCGCGGCGTCGGCTGCGTACGCGTTCGACCCGGTGGTCGAGGCGGAGAACTACAGCAAGGGGCTCGAGCGCCAGTCGATCTACATGACGCCCGAGTACCAGGCCAAGCTGCGCGTGATCAGCCAGCAGAACGGTCTCAACGCGCTGAAGATGCAGGCCACGGACCCGCAGCGCGAGTTCGTGAGCGACCTCTGCTGGAACGGCAACGATGGCTGCGCCGGCGACATTCGCCTCTACAACTGGCAGACGAACGGCTACGGCATTGTCCAGCCCGTTCTCTTCACGGCCCGCAACGGCGCCACCATCTCCGGCCACGTGTGGGCGACGAAGGCAGGGCCCGCCAAGCGCCCGGGCATCGTCATCACCAACGGCTCGGTGCAGGCGGACGAGCAGCTCTACTGGTACGCCGCGCAGGCGCTCGCGAAGGACGGCTACGTGGTGTTCACGTGGGACCCGCAGGGCCAGGGCCAGTCGGACACCCAGGGCGAGTCGCCCGACCAGCAGGAGGGAACCCCCGCGCAGTCCGACGGCCGTCCGTTCTTCGACGGCACCGAGGACGCGATCGACTTCTTCCTCTCAAACCCGTCCCACCCCTATGAGCCGGTGCCGTCCTGCAACAGCGGCACGAGCCACGCGGCAAAGCAGAACAGCCGTGTGAAGGCCGGGCTCGACGCCCCGTACAACCCGTTCTGGAAGCTGGTGAATCCTCGGCAGCTCGGCATCGCCGGCCACTCGTACGGCGCGGCCGGCGTGTCTTACATCGGGCAGTGGGACCCGCGCGTGAAGGCGATCGTGGCGTGGGACAACCTCGCCGCGCCGGATCCCAACCAGTCCACCGGCGCAAGCGGTGGCGGGGCCGAGGAGAAGGGCTGCGTGGACGCGTCGCAGCGCACCGTGCCGCCGATCACCAAGCCGGCGCTCGGCATGTCGGCGGACTACTTCATCCCGCCGGAGCCGAACACCTCCCAGCCGGATCCGATGGCGAAGAGCACCGAGTCACTCGCCTACAGCAAGCTGGGCGTGGACACGGGCGAGATCATCATCCGCGGCGGCACGCACTACGACTTCAGCTTCATCCCCAACCCGGGGTTCACCGCGTCACTGCGCGGAGCTGACGAGATCGCCTGGTACACCACCGCCTGGTTCGACCGCTACGTGAAGGGCGACCAGAGCGCCGTCAAGCGGCTGCTCACCGACCGCTGGCGCCACGACGGGCAGGAGGCCGCCGTGGATCCGCACGGCGACGGCAACATGTTCTCCTTCTACTACCGCTCGCGGCTCGACATCGGGCTGCCGGGCGGCGGCCGCTTCGACTGCGAGGACATGCGCCCCGGCTGCCCGGGCATGGTGTCGAACGACGGTGTGAGCGGCGACTACTCGTACCTGTCCGTGGACACCTCACCGGACGGCCCCGGCTTCCCCGGCGAGCCGAAGGGCACGGGGATCTACGGCACGGGCTGAGGCCGGACGTTCAGCGCAGCAGCAGCCGCAGGATGGGCTCCGCCCGCTGCGCGTCCGGGTCCTCGCCCGTGATCAGATCGAGATACGTGTAGGACTCGATCAGCCGCACGATCACGTACGCCACCTCGTGCAGATCGGCGGGCAGGTCCAACCGCCCGGCGTCGCTCTCCTCCACGAGCAGCGAGTGGATCCAGTCGATCAGCCGCGGCTGGAAACCTGTGTCATGCCGGGTGAGAAGCCGCATGGCCAGCTCACCCTCCTCGGCGAGCCAGCGGCGCATGCCGTCGCTCGTGATCACGGCCTCCAGGAAGCGCGTGACCACCTGCACCACGCGCTCGGCGCCGCGCGACCTCACGGACGCGTCCACCTTCTCGAGCGTCCGCTGCGCGACCGACCACACAACCTCCACGAGCAGCTTGTTGCGCGAGCCCACCCAGCGGTAGAGCGTCACGCGGTTCACGCCCAGCTCCGCCGCGAGCGCGCTCATGTCGATGCGCTCCGCGCCCAGGAACTTGCGCCAGGCGAGCTTGAACGCGTCCTCGGCCGTCGGCCGGTCTGCCGGGCGGCTCGCCTGTGAGGCCGTGGTGGTCACTCCCCCACGATCTCACAGGCGGAGGCGCTAATGCTTGGCGGAGCCCGAGCGCTGCTTCTTGTCGTTCCGCCGCATCACGAGGATCCACAGGGTGAGCACGAAGACCGGCCCGAAGAAGATCGGCGCGTCGATCAGGACGTGCCCGAAGTGGGCTATCGGGACGAACAGGGCCGCGGGGCTCATGCCGTCCGCACCTTTCCACGTACCTGCGAGGAACCGGCGCTGCGATCGGTCACGTCGCCGCGGACCTGCTCGCCCGCGGTCTGCTCGAGCCTCCGCAGGCCCCAGCCCAGCGACACGAGCCACACGGCGACAATCGCGAGCAGCAGCAGGTAAGCGGGCGTGGCGAGCCACGTGCTTCCGCCCACCGCCTCACGCTGGAGGATCTTCTTGTCGCGCACGAACGGTCGGGTGAAGTGTGCGGTTGCGGGGATCCCCTTGGCCGGAATGGCCGGGTCGGCCGGCAGGTAAACCGGCACCGCGCGGACGCCGCGACCGTTCTCCATCCGCAGCATCGCCTTCCACTTGCCGTACACGGGCAGCGGCTGGGTGGTGCGCCAAGTCGAGGGGCCGACCCTCTTGAGCCTGTCGACCACCAGGCCGCCGCCCTGCCATGCGGTGGCGGTGAGCCATTCGCGGCCGTTCGTCGCGCTCGGCGGCGAGATCTTCACAGTCGCGTTCACGGTGCGGTGCGGCCCACCCTGGACGGTGGTCAGCGCGACCGTGGCGGTGGCGCCCTTGCCCGCGTTCATCGGGAGCGGGAAGCCGATGCAGAAGAGAAGTA
>DATEPK010000004.1:0-5972 GCA_035273245.1 Thermoleophilaceae bacterium | reverse complement strand
CCGTTGCGGCGCGCCGCGAGGCCGGCGTTCTTGAGGTCGTCGTAGGTGAGCTCGAGGCTCGCCGCCACGACCACGACCTCCGCGCGCGAGGCGAGATCGGTGCCGTTCATCACGCGCAGTCCCGCGTCCTGCACGTGGCGAAACATCGACTCCGAGCCGATCACGAAGGCCGTCCGCCGCTGGCGGGTCTCGGCGAGCAGGTGCTGCATCGCGCCGCCGACCGTCACCACGTCGGCGAGCGACGCCCGCACGCCCATGCCCCACAGCTTCGCCACCTGATCCTCTGCGGAGTACCAGGAGTTGTTCGTGACGAAGGCAAGACGGAGGCCGGCGTCGCGTATCGCGTTGATCGCGTCGACCGACCCGGGGATGGGGTCCGGCCCGATCCAGACGCACCCGTCGAGGTCGAGGATCACCTGGTCGTAGCCGCGTAGCAGGGGCGTGAGGGCCATGAGGCGGGCAATCGTCTCAGAATGGGTCGCTAGCCTTACGCGCCGTGCGACACCTAGCTCTGACGCTCACGCTCGTGCTGGTGCCGCTCGCGGCCACCGGCTGCGGCAGCTCGAAGGCAGGAACAAGCTCGAGCCCCGCCGCATCCGCACCCTCCACCGCCAGCGCACCCGCCAAACAGGCAAAGAACAGCAACGGCTGCACGCCGGAGAAGGCACCGCCGCCGCGAAAGTCCGGCGGCGAGTCCAAGCCAAAGGGCAAGCTCGACCCGAAGAAGACCTACACGGTCACGGTGGAGACCAACTGCGGCGCCTTCGCATTCAAGCTCGACGTGAAGGACTCGCCGGACACGACGGCCGCGTTCGCCGGTCTCGTCAAGCGTGGATTCTTCAATGGGCTCATCTTCCACCGGATCGTGCCCGGCTTTGTGATCCAGGGCGGGGACCCGTCCGGCACCGGCCAGGGCGGACCGGGCTTCAGCACGGTGGATCCGCCGCCGAAGCACGCGGACTACAAGCTCGGCACCGTCGCCATGGCGAAGACTCAGACGGAGCCCGCGGGCGCCGCCGGCAGCCAGTTCTTCGTCGTTACCGGGCAGGACGCGCAGCTGCCGCCGGACTATGCGCTGCTCGGGCAGGTGACGAAGGGCATCGACGTGGTGCAGAAGATCGGGCAGCTGGGCAACCCCACCGACCCGAACGGAACGCCCACGCAGACAGTGGTGATGAAGAAGGTGACGGTGAGCGGCCAGTGAGCGCGGTCTTCGACGTCGGTGAGCGGGAATTCATGGAGCGGGTGATCGAGCGCTCGCGCGAGCTTCCCGTGGTCGTGGACTTCTGGGCCGAGTGGTGCGGGCCGTGCCGGCAGCTCGGACCCGCGCTCGAGAAGGCGGCCAACGCGCGTGCGGGCAAGATCGAGCTCGCGAAGGTCGACGTGGACCAGAACCAGTCGCTCGCGCAGAGCTTCGGCATCCGCGGCATACCCGCCGTCAAGGCGTTCCGGGACGGGCGCGTGGCCGCCGAGTTCACAGGCGCGATCCCGCCGGCCGAGGTGGAGCGCTTCTTCGACAAGCTGGTGCCCTCCGAGGCGGACGAGCTGTCCGAGAGCACCGACGAGGAGTCGCTTCGGCGTGCGCTCGAGCTCGAGCCGCACCACCCCGGGGCGTCGGTGGCGCTCGCGCGGATCCTTATGCAGCGCGGCGAGCTCGACGAGGCGCTCGCACTCGTGGAGCCGCTGCACGCGGACTTCTCGGCCATCGGCCTCACCGCCCGCATCAAGCTCGAGCAGATGGACAAGCAGCCGGAGGCAGCGTTCGACGCCTGGGACGAGGGCGACTACGAGGCCGCGCTCGAGCGGCTCCAGGAAGAGCTTCAGACCGCCGAGTCGAAGGAGGAGCGCGATCTCCTCCGCCAGGTGATGGTCGCGATCTTCACCGAGCTCGGCCCGCAGAGCGAACTCGCCAGCCGGCACCGGCGCAGGCTCGCAGCCGCCCTCAACTAGCGCTCGTCGGCGGGCGCTGCTCGCTCAGCACCTCGAGCGACTCCACCCGCAGCCGCCCGACCTCCAGCTCCTCGATCCGCAGGTGGTTGATCACCGCGCGCCGGACAGCGAGGCGCCCGACGGCCAGAGCCCCCACCGCGGCGGCACCCACGGCGAGCGAGCCCACGGCCATCGACCCGGTCGGTCGCAGCCCGGCAATGCTTGCAAGGCGGGCCTCCACTCCGAACGCCTTGAACAGCTTCGGCTTGGTACCTGCCCGCGCCACCTCAGCCTCCGCCGGCTAAGCGCCCGGCGCGCTCTGCCTGCATGCGCTTCTGCCTTCGTCTTCCGAAGAAGACGAGTGCGCCGAGCACGACTACGACGATCAGGAATCCCCAGAAGATCGCGACGGTGCTGCTCACTCCGCCGAACGGCAGCGCGATCAGCTTGGCGAGACCCCAGCCGATCGCGAGGGCCACGATGATGATCGCCAGCAGGATCAGGTAGCCGCGCACCTTCAGGAGGACCGACGAGCCGGGCGGGGGCGCCACCAGGCTCATCAGGCGCAGCATGAGGAGCTGGCGCGCGCTCGGCGGCTCCTGGCCGAGCTTGGTCACGGCGTCTCGAAGCTCGTCCGGCCGGCGCTCGGCCAGCGCCAGTGACGCCTTCATCATCTGCCGCAGCGCCGGGCGCTCCTGTGGATGGCAGCCGGCCAGGGCCTCGTTGAAGTACTGGCGGGCGGCCTTGGCGTCATAGCGCTCGGCTGCCCGTGCGCCAAGAATCGCGCGCGCGGCGGCACGGTGCTTCGACTCGCTCAGGAGCTGCTCGTCGGTGCGGCTTTCCAGCTGCTGGATGGCGCCCAGGCTGCCAACCCGCTGCTGCATCTTGATCTGCCTCTGCTTGGCCACGGCCCGAGAGTCTGCCAGACCGACGACGTCGCGGTATGTGTGTTTCGTGCGCCCGGGCTTGGGTACCCATTCACCCAGACGGTTGGTCGACCCCCAAGGCAGGGCCACCGCCTCGACTCCGCGCACACAGGGAGGAGTCGCATCCCCAATCTTCAGAACCGAGCACGCTTCTAGCTCGGCCGCGCCGGCATGACGCCGTCTCGCCGTCGAGCCCGGGCAGAAGCCGCTCTCGAGCCGCCGCGCATCGCCCCGCGCGGCGGCTCACTTTTTGCTCGGAGTAGTTTGGGAGCGTGGACTCGCTCGAGCACCTGAACGCTCGGCCGGCGCTGGCCGCCGTGGCCGGCGCGGTGACGATCGCCTTCTCCGCGATCCTCGTGCGGCTCTCGCACGCCTCGCCTTCCACGGCCGCCGTATTCCGCTGCGCCTACGCGGTGCCGGTGCTCGGCGTGCTGGCGGCGCTCGAGTGGCGGCGCTTCGGCCCGCGTACCCGGCGCGACCTCATGCTGTCGCTGGTTGCGGGAGCGTTCTTCGCGGCCGACCTGATCCTCTGGCACAACGCCATCGAGGACGTTGGCGCGGGCCTGGCCACGGTGCTTGGCAACCTGCAGGTGGTGCTCGTGGGAGTGCTCGCGTGGGTGTTCCTCAGTGAGCGGGCGGAGGCACGCGTGCTCGCCGCGATTCCCGTGGTGCTCGCCGGGGTGGTGCTGATCTCGGGCGCGATCGGTCACGGCGCCTACGGGCGCCACCCGGCGCGCGGCGCGGTGTTCGGCATCCTCACCGGAATCGCGTACGCGATCTTCATCCTCATCCTCCGGCACGCGAACAACGATCTGCGCCGGCCGGCTGGGCCGCTGTTCGAGGCCACGCTGGCCTCCACCGTGTTCGCGGCGCTCGCGGGCATCGTGATCGGCGACGTGAGCTTCGTGCCCACGTGGCCCGGACACGGCTGGCTCGTGCTGCTCGGGCTGAGCTCGCAGGTGATGGGCTGGATCCTGATCTCGATCTCGCTGCCTCGGCTTCCCGCGGCACTCACCTCCGTGTTGCTCACCATCCAGCCCGTGGGCTCGGTGCTCCTGGGCATCGCGATCTTCAGCGAGTCGCCATCGCCGGCGCAGCTCGCCGGCGTGGCAGTGGTGCTCGCAGGCGTGATGTTGGCGAGCCTGAGGCCGCGCAAAGCCGCTGCAGTCGTCTAGGCGCAAAAGGGGTAGGCCTTCCGTCCACGAAGCTCTGGACAAGCGATTTCGCGGTGGTGACAATCCGGCGCATGCGTGCAATGAGGGGATGGATCGGAGGTCTCGGCGGCTCGGCAATCGTCACCGCTGGTGTGGTTGCAGCCGCGCTCGCCGCCCTCGCGTTCGTCGCGTTTCACGCCGGCCGCTCGTCGCGGATCGTCACCGGCAAGGTCCGGCACGTTCCGATCGGCGCGCAGCAGGCTAGGGAGACACGCGGCGGCAGCTCCGCGGGCCGTTCAGCGGCAGGCGGCGCGGCGAGGACCGGCCACCGATCCGTCGGCACGCATCGAGGTGGATCGCATGGGGATCGCCGCCGCGCCGGTTCTCACGGTTTCGGCCGGCGCGGCGGCGCCAAGCTTCCCGGCAGCGCACCCGCCCCCGGCGCTCCCAAGTCCGGGGGCGGCGGCTCAGGCGGCGGCTCAACCCTCGCCGGCGGCGGGTCGGGCTCCAGCGGGTCCGGCTCGGGCTCGGGCTCCGGCGGCTCGAGTGGCTCGGGTTCGGGCTCTTCCGGCGGCGGCCTCGGTCAGACGGTGTCGGACACCGGCCAGACCGTGGGCAACACGGTCGACAACACCACGCAGACCGTCGGCAACACGATCAACAACACGACGCAGACCGTGGGCAACACGGTCGGCGGCCCGGTTGGCAACACCGTGACGAACACGGGTCAGACGGTCGGCAACACCGTGACGAACACCGGTCAGACGGTGGGGAACACCGTCAACAACGTGACGAGCGGGGTCGGCGGCCTGCTCGGAGGCGGCTAGCCCCTCCTCATATCGTTCCGCGGCGTGGACCTCGAGTCAGGACGCGCGCGCCGGGTGATCGAACGGGTGAGGGATGTGCCGGCCGGCTTCGTCCGCACGTACGGTGACCTGGAGCCCGGGGCTCCGCGCTTCGCAGGGACGGTTCTCGCCGCGTGTGACGACCCCGGCCTTCCGTGGCACCGCATCGTGCGGGCGGACGGGTCGCTCGCGAAGGGCGAACGGCAACGGCGGCTGCTCGAGGCTGAGGGCGTGCCATTCCGCGGCGAGCGCGTGGACATGCACGCGGTGCGCCTGCCGGTCTAGCCCTCCGCGAACTCGCGCAGCGTCTCGCGCGCCCCGCCCACCACCGGATTGCCGTGCGCCATCAGGAGGCAGTCGAACTCGAGCTCGTCGGCCAGGCGCTTGTAGGCGGCGCTGAGCCCGTCCCTCACGCCCTCCGGATCGTCGCCGAGAAGGAAGTCCGGCACGAAGCCGAGCTGCGCGTCCGGCCCTTCCCAGCGCACCACCCCGTCCGCCACCGCCAGCGCGCCCCCGCCGTGCTGGATATGGAGCGCGGACTCGTCCGGGCAGATCGCGCCGACCTCGTGTGCGGTGATGCCGGGTGCGACCTCGTCGCCCCAGTCGAAGCCGCGCACGTCCCGGCCGTCCTCGAACTCGTGCAGCCCGGAGCTGTGGCACAGCACGTCGAGGCCGAAGCGCTCGGCGAAGCGGTCGCAGTGGCGGTAGTGGTGGCGGTTCGTGAGGAGGGCGCGCTGCGGCGGGGTGCGCTCGGCGAACCAGTCGAGCCCCTCGTCCGGCTGCATCGGGTCGATCACGACGGCCGCCTCCTGCACGTAGTACGAGTGCACGTGCTGCCGGATCGTCTCGCGGAACGCGGTCCAGTGGAAGATGCCGGGGGCGATCTCCTGCATGCGGCGGCAAGGGTAACGCGCACCCGGCGGCCGGGTCTGTCACGTTGTGGGGCATGGCAGGGAGCCAAGTGAAGGCGCGGCGTGTGTCCGTGCGGGCGCTCCTCGTCCTGGCCGCCGTGGTTGCCGCGGGAGTCGGGCTCACGCTCGCGCTGACGAGCGGTGGCAGCCGCAAGCTCGTGCCCGGCGCGGGCAACCGCTCTGGCACCTTCGATCCGCTGGCCTACA
>DATEPK010000003.1:0-5182 GCA_035273245.1 Thermoleophilaceae bacterium | reverse complement strand
CAACGAAGCGCTCGAGCGCGATCCGGCGCCGGAGTTGCAGCGCGCAGTGAGGGACGCGGTCGAGGCAATGGAGCGCGCGCTGCGGCGAAGGCGACTGCGCCAGGTTTGAGAGGCCTTCCCCGCAGGGATGTCAGCGGACTTACACTCGCCCGTAGTTACCGGCTCGCGCCAAGCGCCCCCGACGGGGCGCTCATCTCGCCTAGGGGGAAACGACTTGAGGACTTCTGCTGCCGCCACCGCGCTCGCCTGCGCTGTGCTGCTCGCCATCGCCCCGACCGCCGTCGCGCGGCCAAGCTACCCGCACGGCCACCACCGCGACGTCTGCGCGCTGGTGGGCTCCGGCTCGGCCCGCTGCCACGCGGACATCGTCACCGACGCCGCGGGCAACGCCGTGACCAACGCCACGCCCGCCGGATACTTCCCCTCAGACCTGCGGAGCGCCTACGGAATCCCAGCGTCGAGTGGGGCGCCGGGCTCCGGGCCGACGATCGCGATCGTGGACGCGTACCACGACCCGAACGCCGCATCGGACCTCGCGGCGTACCGGTCGCAGTTCGGCCTCGGCACGTGCCCGACGAACAATGGATGCTTCCGGCAGGTCAGCCAGACCGGGACCACGCGCTACCCGCGCAGCAATGGTGGCTGGGCCCAGGAGATCTCGCTCGACATCGACATGGCCTCGGCCCTCTGCTCGAGCTGCAAGATCCTTCTCGTGGAGGCCACGAGCAACAGTTTCGGCAACCTGCTCGCGGCCGAGGACTACGCCACCTCACACGCCACCGTCGTCAGCAACAGCTGGGGCGGCGGGGAGTTCTCATCCGAGATCTCGTCGAGCTACGACGGTCACTTCAACCGGCCCGGCGTACCGATCACTGTGAGCTCGGGCGACGAGGGCTACGGGGCCGAGTTCCCCGCCGCGTCCCGCTACGTGACCGCGGTGGGCGGCACCCATCTCGTGCGCGACTCGGGCACGCGCGGCTGGGCCGAGACGGCATGGTCGGGAGCCGGAAGCGGATGCTCCGCTTACGAGGCGAAGCCGTCGTGGCAGGGGGACACCGGATGCGGGCAGCACCGCACCGTCGCAGACGTGTCCGCCGTGGCCGATCCCGATACGGGCGTGGCGGTATATGACAGCTACTCCTACCAGGGCGCGAGCGGCTGGCTCGTGTTCGGCGGAACGAGCGTGGCCGCGCCGATCGTGGCGAGCGTGTACGCCGACGCGGGGAACGCCGGCGCCACGCTCTACGGCTCCTATCCGTACTCGCACCAGACCTCGCTCAACGACGTGATCGGGGGCAGCAACGGCTCCTGCGGAGGCAGCTACCTCTGCACGTCGGTGAGTGGCTTCGACGGGCCCACGGGGCTGGGCACCCCGGCTGGTCTCGGGGCGTTCTGAGCGAAGCCCTGCCGCCAGCTCGGGTAGCGGGGCGTCCAGCCCAGCTCCGCCTTCGCCTTTGCGTTGGACGAGCCGCGCGCCTCGGTCATCATCGACACCGCGAGAGTGCCCGCCAGCAGCTTCCCGAGCCACACGGGCACGTGCCGCGGCGGCGGAGCCCCCACGGCCTTGGCGAGCAGCGGCAGCCACTCACTGACCGGCGCGGGGTCGTCGTCCACGATGTTGTAGATGCCGGGGCGACCGTGATCGATGGCGAGCGCGGTGGCCGCCGCGGCGTCGTCGATGTGGATGAAGGACCACACGCCCGTGCCCTCGCCGACGATCGGGAAGCGGCGCTTGCGCAACGCCTCGACGTGCGCGCCGTCGGCATCGAGTGAGGTTCCCGGCCCGTAGAACCCGCCGTAGCGAAGCACGAGTCCCTCGATGTCCTGCGCGGCCGGCACAGCAGTCTCCACGTGGCGGAGGGCCGCGAGGCTCTTCTCGGTGTGGGGAAGCGGGTTCGGGTCGAGCGGGTCGTCTTCGGTCTTCACCATCTTGCCCCTGCGCTCGTTCGGCCAGCCGCTGAAGCTCTGCGCCACGAAGCGGCGCGCGCCGGCGGCGCGGGCTGCCTCGAGCAGGTTGTCCGTGCCCTCGCTGCGCAGCCGGTTGGTGAGCACGAATTGCTTGTCGATGTTGCGGAAGCTGTCGCCGAGCGCTGCGAGGGCGGTGGCCTGGTGGATCACGACGTCCGGCTCGGCGCGCATTACCGCCCTCATCACCGCGTCGCGGTCCAGCACATCGAGCACCACGCCCTCGGCGCCCACCTCCTGCACGAGCGGCAGCTTGCGCTCCGACGTGGTGGTCGCCACCACCTCGTGGCCGCTTCGCACGAGCATCGGCACGAGCCGCTTGCCGATCGCTCCGCTTCCACCTGCAAGAAAGACCTTCATCGTGTGCTCCTAAGTTCGCTGTCACCATCTAGGACGGCGCAGCCGAACGGGTTGTGACAAGCGGGTGTCACACAGGCGATGTCTCTACCGTCATAGGTGTCATGACCGACGTGTATGAAGACCTACGCCCGCTCATGTTCTCGATCGCGTACCGCATGCTCGGCAGCGCGAGCGAGGCTGAGGACATCGTGCAGGACGCCTTCCTGCGCTTCCACCAGGCCGCAAAGGAGCAGGAGATCGAGAACCCGAAGGCGTACCTGGCCCAGATCACCACGCGCCTGAGCATCGACCACCTGCGCTCCGCGCGGGTGCGCCGTGAGAGCTACGTCGGCCCGTGGCTGCCGGAGCCGGTCCTCACGGAGCAGGTGCCCGACGCCTCGCAGCACGCCGAGATGGCGGACTCGATGTCGATGGCATTCCTGGTCCTGCTCGAGAGCCTCTCCCCGGTCGAGCGTGCGGTGTTCCTCCTGCGCGAGGTCTTCGACTATCCGTATGGCGAGATTGCCGAGACGATCGGCAAGAGCGAGGACAACACGCGCCAGCTCGCGGTGCGCGCTCGGCGGCATGTCGACGAGCGCCGGCCGCGCTTCGAGGCCGACAGGAAGGCGCGCGACGAGCTGGCCGGCCGCTTCTTCGCCGCCGCGCAGGAGGGCGACACCGACGGGCTCCTTCAGCTGCTCGCGAAGGACGTCGTCCTCTACGGGGACGGCGGCGGCAAGGGCCCGGCGATCACCAAGCCGATGTACGGAGCCGAGAAGGTCGCGCGGTTCATGTCCACCCTTATGCGCCGGGGGAAGGAGCTGGAGATCACCATCGAGCCTGCGGAGGTGAACGGCGAGGCGGGTGCCATCACCCGGGACAGGGAAGGGCGCGTGGCGAGCGTGCTGTCGATGCAGATCGCCGACGGTCAGATCATCTCGCTGCGCTCCGTGGTGAACCCGGACAAGCTCGGTCACCTCGGCGAGGTGGCCGACCTGGGCGCGCTGCTCAAGGGCGGGCGGGTGACGAGCTAGCCGAGCGCGGCCAGCACCGCGTCGAGTTCCTCCACCACGTCGCCCGACAGCTTCACGTCCGCTTCGCCGTCGTACGGCGTGCGGCCCTGCGTGATGAGCACGAGCCGCCCGCCGTTCTCGCGCGTCACGCCCGGCAGCGACGCCACCGGGTAGACCTCGAGCGACGAGCCCACGGCCAGCATCAGGTCCGCCTCGCTGGCGAGCGCGAACGCCTGCGCCATCGCCTCTTCCGGCAGGAGCTCGCCGAACAGCACCACGTCCGGCTTGAGCGGCGCCACGCACGCCTCGCACTCCGGCGTGCGAACCCCGGCGCGGAGCTTCTCGAGCACCCGGTCTATGCCGACCTTGGCGCCGCATTCGAGGCACACGCTCCACTCGATCGAGCCGTGCACCTCGATCACGTTCTCGGAACCGGCCTTGCGGTGCAGGCGGTCGATGTTCTGCGTGATCACGCCGCGGATGAGGCCGCGTGCCTCGAGCTCGGCGATGGCCTCGTGCGCGCGGTTCGGCTCCTTGTGGTCGAGCGTGGCGAAGCGGTCGCCGTAGAAGTGCCAGAAGCGATCTGGGTCGCGCCTGAACACGTCAATGTGCGCAACCTCCATCGGGTTCACCTTCTCCCACAGCCCCTTGCCGGGCGTGCGGAAGTCGGGGATCCCGGAGGGAACGGAAACGCCGGCGCCCGTGAGCACCACCGCACTCGAAGAGTGCTCGAGCAGCTCCGCCACGCGGGCAGCGCTTTGTGAGGTGGCCTGCGTCACCTGCCCTGGAACTTGGGAGTTCGCTTGCCTAGGAAGGCGCCGATGCCCTCCTTGGCGTCCTCGGACCCGAACACCTCGCCGAACGCGCGCGCTTCGGCTTCGAGCCCCTGGCCCGACACCCGCTTGATCCGCTCGATCGCAAGCGGCGCCTGCTGCGCGAGCTTGCGCGCCCACGCGAGCGTGGTGTCGAACAGCTCGTGGTCCGGGACCACTTGATTCACAAGCCCGTGCTCGCGCGCCTCGTAGGCGCCGATTGGCGTGCCGGTGAGGTTCATCTCGAGCGCCTTGCCCTCCCCCACGAGCCTCGGCAGCCGCTGCGTGCCGCCGAAGCCAGGGATGATCCCGAGGTTGATCTCCGGCTGGCCGAAGGTGGCGGACTCTGCCGCGATGCGGAGGTCGCACGCCATCGCCAGCTCGCAGCCGCCGCCGAACGCGATCGAGTTCACGGACGCGATCGTGACTGTGCGCGAGCCCTCCATCGAGCGCATCAGCCCGTGAGCCGACTCGAGCAGCTGCGCGCCGTCGGTGTCCGGCTTCATCTTCGTGAACTCCTTGATGTCGGCACCGGCGGAGAAGGTGAAGGGGTTGGACGACGCGATCACGAGCGCGCGCGCCTCGCCGTCAACCTGCTTCCACACCTCGCCGAGCTCGCGCAGCAACTGGGGCGAGAGCGGGTTCGCCGGCGGGCGGTTGAGCCACGCGATCGCGATGCCCTCGTCGCGCGTCTCGAGCAGCACCGTCTCGCGCTGCTCGCCCTCGTCCGGGCGCGGGTAGGGGAAGAAGCCCTGGCCGCTTTTGCGGCCCAGTCGCCCCTGCGCCACGAGGCGGCGCAGGATCAGCGGCGGCTCGAACCACTCTCCCCACTCCCGCGCCGCGCGCTCGAGCGCCTCGAGCATCGTGTCGAGCCCCGCCTCGTCCGCGCGGGCGAACGGCCCCGGCAGGATGCCGGCCCCGGCCATCATGCCGATGTCGATGTCCTTGATGCCGGCCACGCCCTCCTCGAGCACGAGGCATGACTCCACAAGCGCCTTCAGCGAGTAGCGCTCCACCAGCGTGGCCGTCTGCGACTCAACCGTGCTCATAGAA
>DATEPK010000002.1:0-13361 GCA_035273245.1 Thermoleophilaceae bacterium | reverse complement strand
CGCCTCCACCGCCACGGCCCCGTCCGTCACGAACAGAAGCTCTATGTCCTCCTCGCGGGCGCCGGGCACGTGCTCGGCCTCCGTGGCGGACACCACCGCCTGGCCACCCGAGCGCACCAGCTCGATGAGACGCTCGCGCCGCGACGCATCGAGCTCGGACATGACGTCGTCCAGAAGCATCAGCGGCGCCCTGCCGGCCGCACCGAGCACGTCGCGCTCCGCGAAGAGAAGCGCCAGCAGCCCGACCCGCTGCTGACCCTGCGAGCCATACGAGCGAAGCTGCCGGCCGTCGCGCACGAGTGCGATGTCGTCCCTGTGGGGTCCGTGGGCTGTGAAGCCACGGGTGAGATCGTCCTCCCGCCGCTCGAGAAGCTCGGCTCGCAGGCCTTCGGGATCGGAGGCACGCGAGCGCGGCCGGTACTCGAGGCCGCAGGCGCCCGGCAGGCCGAGCTCGCCGGCGAGGAGCGCGAACGGCTCCTCAAGCTTCGCGACAGCGGCGCGGCGAGCCTCCATCAGCGCCACCCCGTGGCGGGCCAGCTCGGTGTCCCACGGATCCAGCAGCTCGCGCCGCGCGCTCCCCGCGCGGATCCGAGCGACGAGGGCGTTGCGCTGCGCGAGCACCCGTGAGTACTCGGCCCGTGCGGTGGCGCGTGCCGGCCAGAGCGCGGTCACGACCTGGTCCACGTGCGCTCGCCTCAGCGCCGGCGCCCCCTTCACCAGGTCGAGCCGGTCCGGCATGAAGACGCCCACGAGCGGCCTCACCTCAGCCGAGGCCAGCTTGTCCACAGGCGCGTCGTCGATCCGGAAGCGCTTGGCCTCGCCCGGCTCGAACCCAACGTCCAAGCGGTGCGCGCCGTCCTCGGCTTCCACGCTCACCGACACCCGCGTGACCTTCTGCCCGAAGCGCACGAGCTCGCGCTCGTTCGAGGTCCTGCACGAGCGGCCCGTGCAGCCGAAGTAGAGCGCCTCGAGGAGGTTCGTCTTGCCCGCGCCATTCGGACCGCAGATCACGGTGAGCCCTGGTGCGAGTGCCACCTCAGCCCGCTCGTAGTTGCGGAAGTCCCTGAGCTCCAGGCGCGTGGCGCGCACCATGACGCTCTACTACACGTTCAGCCTGATCGGCATGACCAGGTAGATGAAGCCGCCCGACTCGCCGCCCGACTCGATCAGCCCCGGGCGCAGCGGGCTGATCAGCTTGAGAACCACCTCCGCGGACTCGGCGCTCTCAAGCCCGTCCCTGAAGAACTCGGGGTTGAAGCCGATCTCGAGCGGCTCCCCCTTGAACGGCACGGGCAGCGATTCACTCGCCTCACCCACGTCCGGCGTCTGCGCCGAGACCTCCACGGCGCCCTCGCTGAAGGACATCCGCAGCGGAGCGTTCTTCTGCGCGAGCAGGCTGATGCGCCGCACGACGTCGAGCAGCTCCGGCCCGTTCACGTTCAGCTCGTGCTCGTACGACTCGGGGAGGAGCTGGCGGTAGTTCGGGAAGCGGCCCTCCACGAGACGAGAAGAGATCACCACGTCGCCGAGGTTGAAGATCACCTGGTTTTCGAGAGCGGCGATCTCGATCTCTTCCGCGCCGCCGGCCGAAGCCACGCGGGACAGCTCCTGCAAGGTTCGGGCCGGAACGTTTGCCTCGAGCGATCCGTCCACCGGCTTCTCGAGCGTCGTCTCCTTCACGCTGAGCCGGTACGAGTCTGTCGCGACCATCCGCAGCTCCTGGCCCGACGCGGAAACGAGCACGCCGGTCAGGTGAGGTCTCGTCTCATCGCGCGAGGCGGACCGCGCCACACGGCCGATCGTCTCCACGAACGCACCCGCAGGCACGTGCATGACGGCCGCCCCTCCCGCCTCGGGAAGCTTCGGGAAGTCGTCGAGCGGCAGCGTCCGCAGGTGGAACTTCGCGGGCCCGGACACGACCTCGACGTCCTGCTCGGAGGTGCGGTGCTCGAGCGACAGGTCCTCCTGCGGCAGCGACCGCACGACATCGAGCAGCAGCCTTCCCGGCAACACAACAGCACCGTCGCGCTCGGGCGCCGTGTCCACACGCACGCGGATGCCGAGCTCCATGTCGGTGGCCTGGAGCTCCACGCTCCCGCCCTCCGCGCGGATCATCACGCCGGCGAGCGTCTGGATCGCGCTGCGGGTGGAGACGCCGCGAACGGCGATGCCGAGCTGGCTCAAGAACTGGTCACGTGAAATAGAGAACTTCATCTGGGAAGACTTGTAGAGATAGGGGCTGTGGACAAGTTGATTGCGGGCGGGATTGCGCGCTCGCACTGGAAGTTCGGGCCTGAAGCCTTGGTCACGAGCTTGTTGATTCTGTCAGTAGCTCCGGTCGGCATCAGGAGTCGGCCTGCAGGCGGCGCTTGAGGGCGTCGACCTTGTGAACAACCTCTTGGTCGCGACCCAGGTCCGCGGCGATCTTGCGATGGGCGTGGAGGACGGTGGAGTGATTGCGGCCGCCGAAGCGGGCTCCGATGGCGGGGAGGCTCTCCTGGGTGAGCTCGCGCGCGAGATACATGGCCACCTGGCGGGCGAACGCGACCGCGGGCCGGCGATCCTGCGCCACCAGGGCTTCGGTGGTGATGCCGAACTCCTCGGCGGCGGCCTGCTGAATCGCCTCGAGCGAGCAGCGCCGCGTGTCCGCCGGCGGGTAGAGGGTGGCGAGCACGCGCCGGGCTATCTCCGGGCTCGGCGCCTCGCCCTTGAGTGACGCGTAGGCCACAACGCGGATGAGCGCTCCTTCGAGGGAGCGAACGCTCGCCCGCACGCGGGAGGCGATCTCGGTGAGCGTCTCGTCGCTCACGTGGTCGAGGGAGTCGAGGCGCGCGCGCTTGCGCAGGATCGCGAGGCGGACGTCGAGATCGGGGGGCTGGAGGTCCGCCACCAAGCCTGACGCGAAGCGCTCCCGCAGCCTGTCCTCGAAGTCGTCGTGATCGGCCGGTGCGCGATCACTCGACAGCACGAGCTGGCGGCCGGTCTCGTAGAGGGCGTTGAAGGTGTGGAAGAACTCCTCTTTCGTCTTCAGCTTGGCGGCGAGGAACTGGATGTCGTCGATGAGCAGCACGTCGACGCCGCGGAAGCGATCGCGGAACGCGCCCGTGTCGCCGGAGCGGAGTGAGCGGACGAAGTCGCTCGTGAAGTCCTCCACGGTCGCGTAGCGGACCTCGAGGCCACCGCCATGGAGCTGGACGTAGTTGCCAATCGCCTGCAGGAGGTGCGTCTTGCCGAGTCCCGGCGGCCCGTATATGAACAGCGGGTTGTAGGCGTGTGCAGGCAGTTCGGCTACCGCGAGGGCGGCCGCATGGGCAAGGCGATTGCCATCCCCGATGACGAACTGTCCAAAGGTGTACTTGGGGTTGAGGGTCGGCTGGTCGAGGGTTGGGGCGGGGGCGGCAGTGGGCTCGGCGGCCGCGCGCCAGGTCTCGTCCACAATCTCGACCGCTGCAGCCGGCCCGAGGACGCGCTCGGCCGCCCGCTGGAGGTGTCCGCGGTGGCGCTCTTTGACCCAGGTCCGAATGTGGCCGGGCGCGCGGACGTAGATGGTCGCTCCGTCGCGGTGAGCGAGCTGGAGAGGCTCGAGCCAGATATGAAAGGTGAAGTCGGTGACGTCGTCGCGCAGCTCGCGTCGGACGTCATCCCACAGTTTCTCGAGCGCTTCGGGCACGGGTCAGCGACAGCCCTCCGGGGCGGTTCGTAGCGACTACATATGGCCCGGGGTCCGTGCCCTTCCCCAGCCGGTCGGGCGAGTCCCGGAGCCTTGGCGAGCGCGAGTGTATAGCGCCGCCTGGGCGCCGTGACGGCGTTCCTCGACGGCTTGCGCACGGGTTGGCGCAAATCGCGGGAAAAGCCAATCTGAGGCGCGCCGGCTGGCGCCGCAGCGCGCTGCCTATACTTCCGCCACTCCGTCCGGGGATCGAATCCATGAAGCGCACCTATCAGCCCAAGAAGCGCAAGCGCGCCCGTACCCACGGGTTCCGCGCGCGCATGCGCACGCGCGCCGGCCGCGCGATGCTCAAGCGGCGCCGCGACAAGGGCCGCGCACGCCTGACGCCGTAGCGATGGCTTCCCCCGGCGAGGGAGGCGGTGCCCGCCGCGGGAAGCGCCGACGCCTTTCGCGGAGCGCCGAGTTCGACCGCGTGTTCCGCGACGGCCGCTCGCACGCGAGCCGCTACCTCGTGCTGCACGCCTTCCCGCGTCCTGAGGCGGCGGAGGAGGAGCCGCGGCTCGGCGTGTCGGTGGGCCGCAAGGTGGGCGGGGCCGTCGAACGGAATCGTGTGAAGAGGCTCTTGCGCGAGGCATTCTGGGCATCCTCTGACGCACTGCCGCCCGGGCACGACTTTGTCCTCGTGGCGCGGCCGGACGTCGGCGAGCTCGCGAAGGAGCGGGGCGAGGCCGGGGTCGAGGAAGCACTCCGCGAACTGCTCGACAAGGGCGGACTTGCCGGAGGAGCGAGCACGTGACCGCGCTGCGGACGCTGGCGATCGCGCCGATCCGCGTCTATCAGCGGGCGATCTCGCCGGCGCTGCCCCAGCGCTGCAAGTATCACCCGAGCTGCTCGCAGTATGCGGTGCAGGCCATTCGGTCCTACGGCATACTCAGAGGCCTCGTTCTCGCCGCATGGCGGCTCCTCCGCTGTAATCCGTGGAGCCTGGGCGGCGTCGATTTCGTGGAAGACCAGAAGCTGTTCCGCGCCCGTCCGCGCGTTCACTGAGCCGAGACGATGTTCATCGCGACCTTCCTACAGCCGCTCGTCGATCTGAACGACGCGATTCTGAAGTTCTGGCACAACACGGTCGGCTTCTCGTGGGGCGCGTCGATCATTGGCCTCACGGTCGTCGTCCGGGCCGCGATCCTGCCGCTGACGTTCCGCCAGGTCCGCTCGATGCAGGCTCTGCAACGGCTCGCGCCGGAGATGAAGCGCATCCAGGAGCGCTACAAGGACGACAAGCAGCGCCAGCAGCAGGAGATGATGAAGTTCTACCAGGAGCACGGCGTGAACCCACTGGGCTCGTGCCTCCCGCTTGTGCTGCAGCTCCCGTTCTTCTTTTCGCTGTTCTACCTGCTCCGGAGCTCGACCTTCAAGGCGGACGTGGGCGCGGAAAAGGCGTTCCTCTTCATTCCGGATCTGACGAAGCCGCTCACCGGTCATCCGGTTGCACTCGGGGTGATGATCGTGCTGTACGTGGGCACGCAGCTTGCCTCGACGATGCTGACGGCGATGAGCGCGGACCCCAATCAGCGCCGGCTGATGCTGGCGCTGCCATTTGTCTTTGTGATCTTCGTGTTCCGCTTCCAGGCCGGCCTGCTCGTCTACTGGGTCACGACGAACGTGTGGACGATCGGGCAGCAGCTTGTGATCAAGCGCTTCCTGCCGCCACCGGAGCCGATACCTGCGGGCGCGGCGGCCGCAGTCGGGAAGGGCGATGGTGGCGATGGAGACGGCGGTGCCGCGACGAAGCGCGGCAGCCGGCCGAAGCCGAGCGCTCCCGCCGCGGACGCCGGGGGGGACAACGGCAACGCGAAGGCGCCGCCGCCATCGCCCCGCAAGAAGAAGAAGCGATCCGGCCGCCGGCGCTAGGGGAAGCGCATGAGTGACGATGCAGGACAGGGTTTGACCGCGGAGGCCGAGGGCGCTTCCCTCGGCGAGGCGAAGTGGAACGCCGTGAAGGCGCTCGAGCCTCGCTTCCCGGGAGTAACGGGCGACTGCGTGTCGTTCGAGGTGCTGGCCGAGGGTGACGAAGGCGCTGATCAACCCGCGCGCGTGCGAGCGGCGTTGGACGAGGAGGCGTACGAGCGGATCGCCGGGGAGATCCCGGAGACGCCTGCCGAGCGAGTGCGGGCAGTGGTGTCGCGGGTGGTCGCCGCGCTCGGCCTGCACGCCAGCGTTGACATCGAGGAGACGGGGGAGGAGATCAGGGCCACCGTCAATGGGGATGACCTCGGACTGCTGATCGGGCGGCACGGCGCGACGATCGACGCTCTCCAGCACCTCGCGATGCGGGCTGCGTTCCACAGCACCGCCGAGCACAAGGCGGTGGTTGTGGACGCCGCCGGGTACCGCGAACGGCGGGCAGCCGCTCTGAAGCGGGCGGCGGACCGTGCCGTCGAGGACGCGCTGTCGTTCGGACGGGCTGTTGAGCTCGAGCCGATGGGTCCTCAGGAGCGGCGGATCGTGCACGTCTATCTCCGCGACCGCACAGACGTGCAGACCCATAGCGAGGGCGACGAGCCGGATCGGCGCCTGGTCGTTACGCCAGTCAAGCCCGGCAGCTGAGGGCGATGCGCACTCGAGCGTTTCACGTGAAACGCTCAACCGGTCAGCCAGCGCGCCCCGGCCGGCCCGAGCGTTTCACGTGAAACGGCAAGCGCCAGGCTCTGAGCGCGTAAAAACCCCTTCGATGACGCTTCGCGACAGGCTCAAAGCCCTGGCCGCCGAGTATCACCTGCCGCCACCGGCCCCCGACCAGTTGGCGCGGCTACTCGAGGCGCTCGCAGCGGAAGACGACCCGCATACGACGATCACCGAGCCGGCCCGCGCGATCGACCAGCACATCGCGGACAGCTTGAGCGGGCTGCACGTTCCCGCGCTCCGGGAAGCCGATTCGATCGTGGACATCGGGGCGGGAGCGGGCTTTCCGGGGTTGCCGCTCGCGATCGCCTTGCCCGGTGCCCGAGTGGATCTCGTGGAGGCGGCGCGTCGCAAGTGCGCGGTGATCGAGCGCCTCGCCGCCGCGGCGAGCGCGACCAACGCTCGAGCGTTGCCGCTGAGGAGCGAGGACTGGGCACAAGCGGACGGGTGCGGCGCCTACGACTTGGCCACGGCCCGGGCGGTGGCGCCACTCGCCGCCTTGGTGGAATACGCCGCGCCGCTTCTCAGGCCTGGAGGCACCTTCATTGCCTGGAAAGGAGCCCGCGATGCGGCCGAGGAAACCGCCGGCGCGGACGCGGCCGAAATCGTCGGACTCCGAACCGCCGACATCATCAAGGTCAGGCCATATACGGGCGCCCGCGACCTCAACCTCCACCTCTACTTGAAGGAGAGGCCGACACCATCCCGCTTCCCAAGGCGCCCCGGCATGGCCGCGAAGCGGCCGCTTGCGTAAAGAGGATTTCGCGGGTTCGGCGCCGAACTTTTACAAGAGGGTGCGGTTTCTGACCGCTCCCACCGCTACCTTCGCCACAGATGGGCACGATCTACGCAATCGCGAACCAAAAGGGCGGCGTCGGCAAGACCACCACGGCGGTAAACACCGCCGCGTGTGTGGCCGAGGCCGGCTATCCCACCTTGCTGGTCGATCTGGATCCGCAGTGCAACGCCACGGTCGCCGTCGGGTTGCCGAAGGACTGCGAGCCGTCCGTCTACGACTGCCTCTCGAGCGACGTTGTGCTCTCGGACGCCACGCACGGCACCGGCATAGAGAACCTGTCGGTGGTCCCCTCTACTCCGGACCTCGCGGGCGCGAACGTTGAGCTGCCGCGCCTGCCAGGCTCGGAAACCCGCCTGCGCGAGGCGCTAGGAGACGTTCGCGAGCGCTTCCTGTTCACGCTGCTCGACTGCCCTCCGTCACTCGGGCCGCTCACCGTCAACGCGCTGGTCGCGGCCGACCGCGTGATCGTGCCGGTGCAGACCGAGTACTTCGCCCTGGAGGGCCTCGCCGGCCTGCTCGACACGCTGTCGCTGATCCAGCGCGAGCTCAACCCACGCCTCGCGGTTGCTGGAATGATCCTGACCATGCACGACGGGCGGACCAGGCTCGCCCAGGACGTGGAGCGAGAGGTGCGCGAGCACTTCCCGGAGCTCGTGTTCGACACCGTGATTCCGCGTAACGTACGAGTCGGCGAGGCGCCCAGCTTCGGGCTTCCTGTCACCCGGCACGACCCCGGCTGCAGCGGCTCCCTGGCATATCTCAAGCTTGCGAAAGAGGTGGCCGCACGTGGCTGAGCCAAGTGGCAGCAGCAAGACCGGACAGCGCGGGATGGGCCGCGGCCTTGCGGCCCTGCTCGCGAGCGGCCCCGGAGCGGGCGCGGACGGCCCGGCGCTCCGGGACCTGGCTATCGAGCTCATCCGTCCCAATCCGAATCAACCGCGCCGCGAGTTCGACGGCGAGACGCTGCTCGCGTTGTCGGAATCGATCAAGCAGCGCGGCATCCTCCAGCCGCTCGTCGTCCGCCCCCTGCCGGGCGGAAGCTACGAGCTCATCGCGGGAGAACGGCGGCTCAGGGCCGCAAAGCTCGCCGGGCTCGAGCAGGTGCCCGCGATCGTCCGCGCCACCGAGGAGGGCGAGCGGCTCGAGCTCGCACTTATCGAGAACATGGCGCGCGAGGACCTGAACCCGATTGACGAGGCACGCGCCTGCGCCACCTTGGTCGACGATCTCGGAGTCACCAAGGAGGAGGTTGGACGGCGCGTCGGCCGCAGCCGCGTCGCGATCTCGAACGCCATCCGGCTCCTCGACCTGCCAGACGAGGTGCAGTCGATGATCCAGTCGGGCGAGCTGTCGGCGGGCCACGGCCGCGCGCTGCTCCTGTGTAAGGACCACTCGGAGCGCCGCCGTCTCGCACGCGAGGCACGCGACCGCGCCTGGTCGGTGCGCGAGACCGAGAGGCACGCGAAGGAGGAGCACGGCCGCCTCAGCGAGCCGCGGGGTGGCCGCCAGGTCGTGATCCACCCCGACCTGGCGGATCTGCTCGCGAGCGCGGAGGATGCGCTCGGCGAGGCGCTCGGCCGCGAGGTGAAGGTCACGCCGAAGGGCAATCGCTACAAGGTCGAGTTCGTGCTCGACGACGCCCGCGAAGCGGCCCAGCTGGCGGCGCGGATCGCGGGGCGGCAGCGCACACGCGCGGCCTGAGTGACGCCCATCGCGCTCAGGGCGGGCCCCCCTTCGACCGCTACAATCGGCCGTCGGAACGGGCGATTAGCTCAGTCGGTTAGAGCGCTTCTCTGATAAGGAAGAGGTCCCAGGTTCGAGTCCTGGATCGCCCACTGCCCCCGCCCCGCGCACCCACCCGCGGGGCTTTTCGTTTCGTCGACGCGGCCGTGAGGTGCTAGGTGGAGGTAGGACGGCTCATGCTCATCGCGGGCGCGCTCCTGGCGGTGGGCCTCGCAGCGTCCCTCGCCGCCCCGCGGCTGCGCGTTCCCGGGCTCGTGCTGTTTCTGGGGATAGGCATGGTGGTCGGGTCCGACGCGCTCGGCTGGATCACGTTCAGCGACTACGACCTCGAGCGCTCGGTGGGGATCGTGGCGCTCTCGCTCATCCTGTTCGAGGGCGGCCTCGCCGCGGGGTTCGACGAGATCCGCCCGGTGCTCGGCAGCGCGGTGAGTCTCGCGACGGTGGGGACACTTATCACCGCGCTCGTGGGCGGCTTCGTGGCTGCCGCGCTCTTCAACTTCACCACCCTCGAGGGACTGCTCCTGGGGTCGATCATCGCGTCGACGGACGGCGCCGCGATCTTCGCGGTCCTCCGAGGATCCACGCTGCGCCGGCGCCTCGCGCGCACGCTCGAGGGCGAGGCTGGACTCAACGACCCCGTTGCGGTGCTGCTCGTAATCGGCTTCATGGACTGGATCCAGCACCCTGGCTACGGCGTGGGGGACATGGTGCTGCTGTTCGTGAGACAGATCTCGATCGGGCTGGGGGTGGGCTTGGCGGTAGGCGGCCTTGCGGTGCGCGGGCTGCAGCGCACGCGGCTCGCGTCGACGGGGCTCTACCCGGTCGCCTCACTCGCCGCGGCCGCGATCGCCTACGGCGCGGCGGACGTCGCGCACGGCTCAGGCTTTCTCGCCGTCTACCTCACCGGCCTGTGGCTCGGCTCATCCAACGTGCCGGCGAAGCGCACGATCACCGCGTTTCACGACGGCCTCGCGTGGCTCGCACAGCTCGCCATGTTCCTCACGCTCGGCCTGCTCGTGGACCCCTCACAGCTCGGCGACGTTGCGGTGGAGGGAACCGTCCTCGCGCTCGTGGTTGCCCTCGTCGCACGTCCGCTCGGGGCGGCGGTGGCAACAGCGTTCGGTGACTACTCGATGAGGGAGCGTGCCGTCCTCGGCTGGGCCGGACTGCGAGGTGCCGTGCCCGTCGTGCTCGCCACCTTCCCGGTGATTCGCGGCATCCCCGAGAGCGTGAAGTTCTTCGACATCGTCTTCTTCGCGGTCCTCATCTCCACCGTGCTGCAGGGCACGACGTTCGAGCCCCTCGCGCGCCTTTTAAAGGTCACCTCCGCGGTGGCGGCCCTACCACGGCCGCTCGCGGAGACCGGCACGATCCGCCGGCTGGGCGCCGAGGTGGCGGAGTACCCGGTCGGGCCGGCCGACGCCATCGTGGGGCTGCGCGTGCGCGAGCTCGGCATGCCGCGGGACGCCCTGCTCAACGTAATCGTCCGAGGTGAGCAGGCAATACCGCCACGCGGCTCCACCCGGATCGAACCAGGCGACCGCCTGCACGTGCTCGTCCGCCAAGAGGCGGCGATCGACTTCTCGCGCCTGCTCGAACGCTGGCGCAGCGGTCCGATCGGCCGCCAGCACCGCGGCCGCCGGCCGATCACCGGCACGCAGCCGGTGCACACCACCCGGCCCTGGTCGTCCCGCAGCGACGCCGGCGATCCCGGCCACCCGTCGACGCTGAGCGGCGTGGTCGTGATCGACCAGCTCCGCACCCGTCGCGACGGCCGCCCGGGCGCCCTCGTCCTGCTCGAGGATGGCCGCTATGCGGTGAGCGGCGAGACGATTGTGATCGGCGGACGAAGGCAGGTCCAGCATGCGGCGCGGCGCAAGGTACGCCAGGCGTCGACAGACTCCGAGCGCGCGTGGTGGCGAGAGGTGGTGGGCGCCCTCGCGGCGCCCGAGGACTAAACGGCCACGCCCGCGGTTAGGCCTGGATCCCGGTGCGCACCTTTGTGAGTGCCGCCCGGATCAGCCTTGAAACGTGCATCTGCGACACGCCGATTCGCTCCGCGATCTCCGACTGCGTGAGGTCCTCGACGAAGCGCAGGTGAAGCACGAGCCGGTCGCGCTTCGGCAGCGCGCGCAGCTCAGGCGCAAGGGTGGCCGAATACTCAGCAAGCTCGTAGCCAGGATCCTCGGCACCGAGACGCTCCACGACGCCCACCTCGTCGCCGTCGTCAGAGCGCGGCGCTTCGAGCGGCACGCTGTCGTACGCGGTGGCCGCCTCAAGGGCCTCCAGCACCTCCTCGTGCGTGAGGTCGGTCGCGTCGGCGACCTCGGCCGTGGTGGGCGAGCGCCCAAGGCTGCGCGAGAGCTCGCTCACGGCGCGGTTCACCTCGAGCGCCCGCTCCTGCATGCTGCGCGGCACGTGGACTGCCCATCCGACGTCGCGGAAGTAGCGCTTCAGCTCGCCGAGAATGGTCGGCACCGCGAAGCTCGAGAACGCAATTCCGCGCGTGGGGTCGAAGCGCTCGACCGCCTTCACGAGACCCATGCTCGCCACCTGCACGAGGTCGTCGATCGGCTCGTCGCGCCGCTCGTAACGTCGCGCCAGCTGCCGGGCGAGCGGAAGGAAGCGCTCGATCACGGCATCGCGGGCGGCGGGATCGCCTGTCGACTGGTACTGCTCGAGCAGCCGCAGGTCCTCACGGATACGCGCAGCGCCGTCAGTTCGCGCCGGCCCGCCTGCGCCATTACGATGCGTCATCACGGACTCGCCCACGACGGGCCTGCTTGTGGATGGCCGGTAGATATGTACGCCCCTTTGGACAAACGCAACCTGGTCTCAAGAAGCGCCAGGTCTCTGGGGCGCGAGTCGGGGCGGCGTGCTGCTGGGCCTCGCCCTTCCAGCGAAGATAGCACTCGGCGGGGCGCCGAGCGATGAGCTCAGGCGACGAGCCGGCGGGCCTGAAGGTGCTCGTGGCGGACGAGGATCACGAGGCGCTCGACACGGTCGCGCAGCTGCTCCACACGCTCGGCCACGAGGTGTGCGCTCGCGCCGTCGGGGTGAACGAGCTCTCGCGAAAGATCGACGAGGACGAGCCGGACGTTGCACTCGTGAAGCTGCACGATGACGACGAGCATGCGCTCGACCTGATCGACGAGATCGTGGACGAGGCGAGCTGCCCGGTGATCGCCCTGATGGAGGTTCCGGAGCCGGCCTTCATCAGCCGCGCGGCGAAGCACGGCATCTTTGCCTACGTGCAGCCCGTCACAGCCGAGACCGTGCAGGGCGCCATCGAGATCGCCCTGAGGCGGCACGCGGACATCGAGCGCCTCAGCGAAGAGGTGGACGTGCTCGAGGGCGCCATCCAGCGTCGCGCCGTGATCGAGCGCGCGAAGGGCATCCTCATGGAGCGGCACTCGATCGACGACCGCGCCGCGTTCGAGCTTTTGCGCTCACACGCGCGCGCGAACAACCGCAAGCTCGTGCACGTGGCGAGCGCGGTGGCCGACGGTCACCTGCTACTGCCGCGCTAGCCGAGCGGCGTCTCGCCCAGCCGCTGCCGCAGCTCCTCGATCGACTCGAACACCGCGCACGCGCCCGCCTCCCGCAGCTCCGCCTCGGCGAAGCCGCCGGTGAGCACCGCGATCGTCTCCACATCCGCGCGCGCCGCAGCCTTCACGTCCCAAGGCGTGTCACCCACCATCACGGCGTCACCCCCGCCCGCCTTCTCGCGCGCGGCCTCCACCAGGTCGGGCTCGGGCTTCGTGGCCTCCACATCGGCGGACGTCGTCCAGCCGTCCGCCAGGTCGCGTGCATCGAGCAGGTCGAGATAGTGATCCACCTCGTCCTCCTTCGCCGACGACGCGAGCACCACCGTGTGCCCGCTCTCCTTGAGGTCGACGATCAGCTGCCGCGCCCCCTCCATGGGTTCGACCTCCTCGATCAGCGCGAGATAGAGCGCCTTCTCGGCAGTGCGGATGTCGTCGCCCTTCTCCTCCTCGACCTCCTCGCTCGTGAGCGCGCCGACGAGCTGGTCGCCGCCCATGCCGAGATGACGGTGGATGCGCCACACCGGCAGGATCAGATCGTGCTGGCGGAACGCGCGGTACCAGGCGATGGCGTGCTGGTAGTTGGTGTCGACGAGCGTGCCGTCGATGTCGAGGATCGCCGCTGGGGGCATCAGGCCACCTTTTCGAGAGCCGGGGAGCGCACATCCTCCGCGATCAGGTCGATCACCGCTTCCTCGACGGCCCCCTGCAAGGACGCGTTGTCCGTCTCGACGTCCACGAGCTTGGGCAGCACGCCGCCAATCGTCAGCCCGCCCTGGAAGCGGTCGAACACGCGCGGGTCGATATAGGAGGCGCGGCACACGGCCGGCGTATTGCCGAGGTAGTGCGCGACCTCCTTCACCGCACGCGTCATTGCGCGCTTGCGACCCGTCTTCGACTGTGTTGCCTGGCCCGACAC
>DATEPK010000001.1:0-4789 GCA_035273245.1 Thermoleophilaceae bacterium | reverse complement strand
TCGGCTATACGGACCTCACGCCGACGACGGTCACCTGCTCGCTCGATGGCGCGGCATTCGCCGCCTGCGACAGCGCGGACTCGCAGACGCTGGACGGCCTCGCGGCGGGCAGCAACCACACGTTCACGGTCAAGTTCGTGGACTCGGCCGGGAACGTGTCCCAGCTGGTGCGCCACTTCTCCGTGGCGGCGGCGCCTCCAAGCGCCACCGGCACCGGCGGCTCCGGGTCCGCCAGCGGCGGCACCGGCACCGGCGGCGGCTCCCAGAGCGTCCTCGGCGCCGGCCCGACGGCCAGCAAGGCCAAGCTGTCGAGCCGCTTCAAGGTCAAGGGCAAGAACACGCTCGTGAGGAAGCTCGTGCTCACCGGTGTGCCGACCGGCGCGAAGGTGACCGTGCACTGCAAGGGCCATGGCTGCCCGTTCAGGTCGAAGACCTTCACGGCGAAGCACGGCAAGGTGTCGCTGTCGAAGGTCTTCAAGGGCCGCAAACTCGGCAAGGGCGCGAAGATCGAGGTGGACGTGACCGTTTCGGGCGCGCCCAAGCAGATCTTCAAGCTCACCACGCGCACGGGCAAGAAGCCGCTGCTCAAGCACGGCTAGCAGCTCGTCATCATCGGCCCGCGACGAGGTTGTTACAAACCCGTCACAAACTTGTCGCGGGCGCGCGTAGATACCGTCCGATCCGGCCCGTACCGTGGTGTTCATCTCGAAGACTGCGAGGAGCACCGACATGGATACGGAGAAGGATCAGGAGAAGGCGGCGAAGGCCCGCGATTCCGCGCTGAACAGCGCACTCACTCAGATCGAGCGCCAGTTCGGCAAGGGCTCGATCATGCGCATGGGCGACGAGGAGGCGGCCGTCAAGGTGTCCGCCATTCCGTCCGGAGCCCTGTCGCTCGACCTCGCGCTCGGCGTGGGAGGCTTCCCGCGCGGGCGCATCGTTGAGGTCTTCGGCCCGGAGTCGTCGGGCAAGACCACGCTCATCTACCACGTGCTGGCGCAGGCTCAGCAGCAGGGCGGCATCTGCGCATTCATCGACGCCGAGCATGCGATGGACCCTGCCTATGCCAAGCGCATCGGGGTCGACGTGGACGAGCTGCTCGTGTCGCAGCCCGACCACGGCGAGCAGGCGCTTGAGATCGCCGACCTCCTGATCCGCTCCGGCGCGATCGACGTCGTGGCGATCGACTCGGTGGCGGCGCTCACGCCGAAGACCGAGCTCGAGGGCGCGATGGGCGACCAGACGGTTGGCCTCCAGGCCCGCATGATGAGCCAGGCGATGCGCAAGCTGGCCGGCAACCTCAACCGGGCCAACACGCTCTGCATCTTCACCAACCAGATCCGTGAGAAGGTCGGCGTGATGTTCGGCTCGCCGGAGACGCAGCCGGGCGGCCGCGCTTTGAAGTTCTATTCCTCTCAGCGGCTTGACATCCGCCGGATCGAGACGCTCAAGGAGGGCGTCGAGGCGGTCGGCAACCGCGTGCGGGTCAAGGTCGTGAAGAACAAGGTCGCCGCGCCGTTCCGCCAGGCCGAGTTCGACATCGAGTACGGGCAGGGCATCTCGGCTGAGGGCTGCCTGCTCGACCTCGGCCTCGAGCACGACATCGTGCAGAAATCCGGCTCGTTCTTCTCGTACGGGGAAACGCGCCTCGGCCAGGGCCGCAACAACGCCAAGGCCTTCCTGCGCGAGAACCCCGCGATGGCGAAGGAGATCGAAACGAAGGTCTACGAAGCCGTGGGAATCATGCAGGCGCAGCCGCGCGCGAACGTCGCCGAGCTCGATCCGAACGCTTCGAAGGAAGCGGCCGAGGAAGCGGTCGCAGCGGCCGCCGCGGAAGCCGCCTAGAGCTTCCACTCCCCGAGGTGCGGGCGGTTGCCTTCGGCGCCGCCCGCCGTCCGGGCGCGCTTGACTACGCATATGGAGTCACGCGCGTTCTATGACGACATTGGCCGCAGCTATACGGTCACGCGCCAGGAGGAGCCGAAGCTCGCCGCCGTGATCTGGGCGGCGCTCGGTGATGCGCGGAGCGTCCTCAACGTGGGCGCGGGCACCGGTTCGTATGAGCCGCGCGACCGGGAGGTGCTGGCGCTCGAGCCGTCGGACGTGATGATCGCTCAGCGGCCGGAGGACGCGGCGCCGGTGATCAAGGGCAGCGTCGAGGCGATTCCGCTGCGGGACGCCAGCGTTGACGCTGCTATGGCGGTGCTGAGTGACCACCACTGGAAGGACCGCCGGACCGGGATGCGCGAGATGCGGCGTGTGGCGCGCAAACGGGTGGTGCTGTTCACGGCCGATCCCACCGAATTCGCGAGCTTCTGGTTTGTGCCCGAGTACCTGCCCGAATACGTGGAGCTGATTCCGCCGCGCTATCGCGAACCAGGGGTGTGGGAGCGGGAGCTGCGGATGTGTCTCGGCATGGTGCGCATCGAGCCGGTTCCGATTCCACATGACTGCGTCGACGGTTTCTTCGGCGCGTACTGGCGGCGTCCGCACGCGTTCCTCGACAAGAGGGTGCGCGATGGGATCTCCGTCTTCCAGCGAGTGCCCGCCGAAAGTACCGAGCGAGCAGTCGCCGCACTCAGCGCGGACCTCGAGAGCGGCGCCTGGGACGAGCGCCACCGCGACCTGCTCGAACGCGACGAGCTCGAGTTCGGCTACCGGCTCGTGGTCGCCGAATTCGACTGAGCCGGCGCTCCTTGCACCTGCGGGTCCGCAGGTTTACTCTTGTTAACAGCGGCCGGATCGGTCGCCGTGAGACGAAAAGCCAGCAAATTGACCGTTTTTGATGCGGGCACAGGACATTCGAAACTTGATTCCGACGTTCAAACCAAGGCCAGAGGACGAGCTCGAAAGGAGAGGCGGAGCGCGTCGCTAGCCGTACTGTGAGCGCGCGATACGCGCGCGTACCCGCTTAGAAGCGCGACTGGTGTCTTGCGGAGCCGAGACGCACCGCTTGACGACGACACGTGACGCCGGCGCCAGGCAGGCGCCGGACTGGAGACACCAGAGATGGACATCGTGCTTGCGGCAGTTGTGGCGGCGGTGGTTGCGGCGGCTGTGGTCGCGCTCATGACCCGCCGCACGCGTCCCGCGGCGGTCGCGCTCGGGCCGCGTCCGCAGGCGGGCCCCATCGAGGCGCCGGTGCGGCCGCCGACACGCGGCCGCGACGCGGAGCCCGAACCCGAGCTTGACGCCCGTAGAGCCGAGCTTGCGCGGATCGAGGAGCGCCTGCTCAGCAAGCAGGAGGCGCTCGACCTGAAGCTCGCCGAGGTGAGCCGCAAGGAGCGCTCGCTCGAGGACCGCGCCCGCAACCTCGAGAACGAGGCTGAGAGGCTGAAGGAGGCGAAGCAGGAGCACGTGCGCGAGCTCGAGCGAGTAGCCGGGCTGAGTGCCGGGCAGGCGCGCCAGATCCTCCTCAAGGAGCTCGAGGATGCGCTGCGCCACGACAGCGCGCGCTTGATCAGGCAGGTGGAGGAGGAGGCCAAGCGCGAGGCCGAGCGGCGCTCGCGAAACATTCTCGCCACCTGCCTCCAGCGGATGGCGGCGGGACACGCGGTGGAGACCACCGTGTCGGTCGTGGAGCTCCAGTCCGACGACCTGAAGGGCCGCATCATCGGCCGCGAGGGGCGCAACATCCGCGCGCTCGAGACACTTACGGGAATCGACTTCATCATCGACGACACGCCAGGCGCAGTGATCCTGTCCGGCTTCGACGGCGTGCGGCGAGAGATCGCCCGGCTCACGCTGGAGAAGCTGCTCCAGGACGGCCGCATCCACCCCGCCCGAATCGAGGAGGCGTACTTCCAGTCGCGCTCGGAGATCGACCAGCACATCGCCGAGGTGGGGGAGCAGGCGGTGTTCGAGGCGGGCGTCGGCGCCATGCATCCCGAGCTGACGAAGCTCCTCGGCCGCCTCCACTACCGGACGAGCTACGGCCAGAACGTGCTCGCCCACTCGATCGAGGTCGCGCACCTGGCGGCACTGATCGCCGGTGAGCTGGGAGCGAGCGCGAAAACCGCGAGGCGTGCCGCCCTGCTGCACGACATCGGCAAGGCGGTGACGCACGAGGTGGAGGGCCCGCACGCTCTCGTGGGCGGCGAGATCGCGCGCAAGTACAAGGAGTCCGAGGCGGTGGCGCACGCGATGGAGGCACACCACAACGAGGTGGAGATGCAGACCGTGGAGGCCGTGGTGGTGCAGGTGGCGGACGCGATGTCAGGCGCGCGGCCAGGCGCCCGCGGCGAGTCGCTCGAGCAGTACGTGAAACGGCTGCGCAACCTGGAGGAGATCGCCAAGCGTCACGCGGGCGTGGAGAAGGTGCACGCGATGCAGGCCGGCCGCGAGGTGCGCGTGATCGTGAGCCCCACCGACATTGACGACGACGGCGCGGCGCTGCTCTCACACCAGATCGCGCGCGAAGTGGAGAAGGAGCTCGAGTACCCCGGGCAGATCAAGGTCACGGTGATTCGCGAAAGTAGGGCGACCGACTATGCGAAGTAGGGCGCTGATGATCGCCTTGGCCGCTGCGGCGTTCATCGCCGGCGGGACGGCGTCCTCCACGGCGGCGACTCAGACCGTCGTGCCGCGTGACTGCATCCACGAGGCGGTAAAGCCGCACCAGATCATCATCACCTGCGCCGACGCCAACTTCGTCCTCACGGCCCTCAAGTGGTCGCACTGGGCCCGCAAGTCCGCAGCCGGCACCGGTTCGGCGAAGATCAACGACTGCAAGCCGTCCTGCGCGGAGGGTCACTTCCACAAGTACCCGGTGAGCGTGAAGCTGTCGAGC